>CADECN010000163.1 GCA_902825785.1 uncultured Hyphomicrobium sp.
TTCTTGACCGTGTCCGGGGATACCGCGACGCGCGGCTCTCCGGCCGATTCACTGGCGACAGCTATCGTGACCATCTGCGCTTCCGACTGAAATAGTTGCCGGCCATCGCCGGAAATAAAGGGCGCTTCCTTCGGAACCGCCCTGCGATCTCAAACCAGGAAAAACGCCATCCCGGCAAGTAGGACTACGATCAACACAATGGCGATCTTAGCCAAATAGAGAAACCCGGCGTACGTGCGCTGATGTTCGGCATAGTCCATGGCGGCATGTCCGCCCGAGGTATTGATGCTCACGTCCGCGTCTCCGCTGTGGTCTGCTTGCAACTGTGATCGTGCTTGGTAGCCTAAGAGGCCGCACGCTTCAAGCTGCGGTCGGACCACCTTTCGCACCATAACCGTGTTTCGAAGCGGCTGCGGAAAAACCAAGCCTAAACCGCGACCTGGGTGCCGACTTCGACGACCCGGTCGGTCGGAATCTGAAAATAGGTCGTCGCATCCTCGGCAGTCCCGGCCAAAAGGATGAAAAGTCTCTCCTGCCAGCGCGGCAATTCAGACTTGGACGTCACTCGCAGGGAGCGTCGCGACAGGAAGAATGAGGTGCCACCCAAATCGATGTTGCAGTCCTTGCGGCGACAGTGCTCGAGGATCTTTGGCACGCTCGGCGTTTCCATGAATCCGTAGCGCGCGACGATGCGAACGAAGTTTTCCGAGATGCGATCGATTGTTACGCGCTCGTGACGGGCGATGCGCGGGGTGTCCTCTGTCTTGATCGACAGCAGAATATTGCGTTCATGCATGACGCGGTTGTGCTTCAGGTTGTGCATCATAGACGTAGGCGCGGCAAAGGGATCGCCGGTCAGGAATACGGCAGTGCCCGGCACGCGGTGCGGAGGCTTTGCCTCGAGTTTGCGAACGAGCCAGTCGAGATCGGCCTCATTGCGCTTGGTAACCTTGGCAAGAACACGCGTGCCGCGGATCCAGGTAAACATGATGGTGGCGAGCGCGAGCGCGATGGTGAGCGGCACCCAGCCGCCTTCGAACAGCTTCAGCGCATTGGCGGTGAAGAAGACCTGCTCAACGAGCAGCAACGGCACGATCAAAAGCGCCGTCTTCCAAAGCGGCCACTTCCAGTACTTCCATACGACGAAGAACGCCATCATGGTGTCGATGACCATGGCCGCCGTGACGGAGACGCCGTAGGCGGCCGCAAGATTCGACGACGTCTTGAACATCAGAATGGCGGTCACGACGGCGGCGAAAAGCAACCAGTTGACGCGCGGGATGTAGATTTGTCCCGCGATGGATTCGGACGTATGCCGAATCTCGAAACGCGGCACCAAACCCAATTGGATGGCCTGGCGCGTCAGGGAGAAGGCGCCGGTGATGACGGCTTGGCTAGCAATGACGCTGGCAATTGTCGCCAGCACGACCATCGGGATCAGGGCCCAACCGGGATAAAGCTTGTAAAACGGGTTCTCAATGGCAGTGGGGTCGCTCAAGATTAGCGCGCCCTGTCCAAAATAGTTGAGCAGCAAGGCCGGAAAGACGAAGTAGAGCCAGGCGACCTGGATCGGCCGGCGGCCGAAGTGGCCAAGGTCGGCATAGAGTGCCTCGGCACCTGTCGCGGCGAGAAAAACGAGGCCCATGATCGTGAGGCCGACGATGCCGTGACGCCAAACAAAGCTCACTCCGTAGACCGGGTTCAGCGCATTGAGCACACGCATATTGTCGGCGATGTGCATCAGCCCGCCGATTGCGAGAACGAGGAACCAGATGGCGGTGATCGGGCCAAAAAAACGGGCGACATTCTGAGTGCCGCGCGACTGGACCCAGAAAAGGGCCGTGATGATCACAAGCGAAAGCGGGACGACAGCTTTTTCCAGTGCGGGAGTTACGAGGTTCAGACCCTCGACCGCGGACAGTACCGAGATCGCGGGCGTGATAACCGCGTCGCCGTAGAAGAACGAGGCACCAGCCACGCCGAGCCCCAGCAACAACGGTGCGCTGCGCTTGGCGACGGACTGGCCCAGCGCCATCAAGGCGAACATGCCGCCTTCGCCCTTGTTATCGGCGCGAAGGAGAACGACGACGTACTTGATGGTGACGATGAGTATCAGCGTCCAGAGGATCAGCGACAGGACGCCGAGCGTGGCCTCGCCCGTCGACAGACCGCGGTGCATCGCGGTGTGTATGGCTTCCTTGAAAGCGTAAAGCGGGCTGGTTCCGATGTCGCCGAACACGACACCGATAGAGCCGAGGACGAGCGCCCAGAAACTTCCGCCGTGCTCGCCCGTCCCGTGTTCGGCTGCCTCGGGCGGCGCCGCTTGTCTTTGTGCCATTAGGCACCTGACCTGTCGTAAAGCTGCAGTGCAGCAAAAAGTTTTGGGCTTCTACTCCCACCCCTTCGGGAAGAAAAGGGACAAATTGGCAGCACCCTGGCGTGTTCCACGCGTTTGATATCGGGTTGGGGCTTTTTGGACGTCAATGGCGGCAGCTGACCTACCGGTGTCGCCGATCGGCCAGCATAACCGCCACAACGAGGTAGCGAATTCCGGCCTCGCCTTACCCCGTGCGATCCATGGCCTCGAGTTCGTCAATCATGCCCTCGATCACTTTCAGGCCCTTGTTCCAGAACTGGGGATCACGCGCGTCGAGCCCGAAAGGCGCGAGCAGTTCGGCGTGGTTTTTGGAGCCGCCGGCCCGAAGCAGTCCGAAGTACTTGGTGACAAAATCCGGATGCGCTTCGGCATAGAGGCCGTAGAGCGAATTCACGAGGCAATCGCCGAAGGCATAGGCATAGACGTAAAACGGCGAGTGAATGAAGTGGGGGATGTAGGTCCAGTAGACCTCGTAGCCCGGCTTCAGGTCGATCGCGGGCCCAAGGCTTTCCGCCTGGACCTTCATCCAGATCGCGTTCAAGCGATCCGACGTCAGTTCGCCCTTGCGACGCTCCTCGTGCACCTCGCGTTCAAACGTATAGAACGCGATCTGGCGCACGACCGTGTTGATCATGTCCTCGACCTTGGACGCGGGCATGGCTGTGGGTTCTCTCGGGTGTGTTGTGCTGGCAAGCGGTGCGTTGAAGGTCAGCATTTCGGCGAAGACGGAGGCGGTCTCGGCGAGCGTCAACGGCGTCGGCGCCAGAAGCGGACCCTGCTCGCGCGCCAGCATCTGATGCACGCCGTGGCCGAGCTCGTGGGCGAGCGTCATGACGTCTCTCGGTTTGCCGAGATAGTTCATCATCACGTAGGGGTGCACGGACGTCGCGGTCGAGGCTGAAAACGCGCCGGGCGCCTTGCCTGGTTTGACGGCCGCGTCAATCCAATTGCGGTCGAAAAACTCTTTCGCAATCGTCGCCATCTCGGGCGCGAAGCCAGCGTAAGCGCGCAGAACGATGCTCTCGGCTTCCGGCCAGGGGATGACGCGCTCGGGTTTGTCGGGCAGCGGAGCGTTACGGTCCCAGTAGGCGAGCTTGCGCTTGCCGAGCCACTTGGCCTTCAAGCGATAATAGCGGTGCGACAGGCGCGGGTAGGCTTCACGCACGCTCGCGACGAGCGCATCGACAACGGGCGCCTCGACGCGGTTTGCCAGATGCCGGCTGGCGGCCACATCGTTGAATTTGCGCCAGCGATCGGAAATCTCCTTGTCCTTGGCGAGCGTATTCGTGATGAGCGTGAAGAGCGGCAGATTTGCCTTAAACACCTTCGCCAGCGCCTCGGCACCCGCCTTGCGCTTCTTTTCGTCCGGGTGCGACAGCAGATTGAGGGTCAGCTCGAGCGAGAGCGGATCCTTCTCGCCTTTGACGCTGAACCGTAGCGCCGACATCGTTTCGTTGAATAGCCGCGTCCACGCACCCCGCCCCGTTTGAGACTTCTCCGTGAAGAGCGTCTCGATGCGCTCATCCAGCTGATGCGGCTTCTCTTTGCGCAGTTCGTCGAACCACGGTTTGTAGCGCGCCAATTCCTTGTGTTGGAGGGCGGCGGCCAGCACGGCATCGTCGACCTGATTCAGCTCCAGTTCGAAGAATATAAGGTCTGTCCAAAGTTTGGTGATCGCTTCCGATACGTCGCCGTTGAACTTGGCGCGGGCGGGGTCCGACTGGTTTTGCGTATAGTAGAGGCCCGAGTACGATCCGAGCTTGGTGACGAGATCGCAGAGCGATTCATATTCGCGGACGACCGTTGCGAGCTTTGCGCCGTCTTGCGCGATGTCGGCAAGCTTACCTTGGTATGTCGACTTGATGCGCGCGGCCTCCGAAGAAGCTGCCGCAAGGTCGCGGGCAATTTCCGGCGCGTCGGGAGCAACGTAGAGATCGCTCAGGTCCCATGCGGGCATGTCGCCAAGAGCAGTGTCGTCACTTGCAGTCGCAAGTGCTGCTTCGGTCGAAGAATAGTGCTTTGGCGCAAAACGCATGTGTTCGGGCTCGCGATAGGTTTGACGGAGGGCGAGCCCTAACACAGCGGCCATGTCGAGAGGAAGGCCGCGTCTCCAAGCGCTGAAATTCCAGTCAAATCAGAGCCGCTCGCGAATTCATGGCGCGCTGCTTGGTATCTCGCTCGGTGCGGGCGGCCTTCCAGCAGCGCCCTGAATGCCGAGCGACGGCTGCCCCGGGCTCGGATCGGGTATGCCCGGTTGCGTGGAGGTATTTTGCGGCAGTTCCGCCGGCGGCGTGTTGAGTTGCTGCATTTCAAGTTGTTGCATCTCGTTTGGCTGCGCGTGGTTCGATTTCGTCGTTGACGACAATGTTGATGAGGTCGACGGCAGAGCAGCAGGCCGATTGGCCGTCATGACGGGTGAGCGAAGCGCCGGGTATTGATGCGTTACGCGGCCAGTCGGGGAATGTCCGTAGGAAGAGTGCGCGTAGACCGGGACCGGTGCTACGGCTGAGATCACTGCGGCAATTATGAATATGTGCGGTTTGCGCATGAGGCGCTCCTTACGTATTGCCCCGTCCGCGCGAAACGCGGTCGCGCAAAATGCGTTCCGCGCCTTTCGCCGTTGTAATCTCGGCAGTCAAAAAACGGCACGCCTCAACTTTCCCTTTACCGTTGTGGGGCAATCTCAGCTTTAGCGTAAGCCGGCGGTCACCGAGCGTCCGATCCTGGATCGCTCTTGGGTCAAAAAGCCCGGACCTGCTCATAGCTGTTGAGTAAAAGTACGTGTCCATGTCCAAGCGTATCCTGATCGTCGATGACGATCCCGCCCAGCGCAGAATTCTTGAAGAATGCGTAAAACGGCTGGGGTTCGAGACCCGGTCGTGCGGTTCGGGCGAGCATGCCCTTCAAATCCTCGGCAGTGAAGATCGCGACCAGATCGCGCTGGTACTTCTCGATCTCGTGATGCCTGGCATCGACGGCATGGCCGTGCTGGATGCTTTGGACGGCAAAGCGTCCGTTCCACCAATCATCGTTCAGACGGCGCACGGCTCCATCGAAACGGCCATCTCGGCCATGCGCAAGGGCGCCGCCGACTTTGTCGTCAAGCCCGCGTCGCCGGAGCGGCTCGAAGTATCGATCCGTAGTGCGCTCAAGATCGAAGCGCTCACGGGCGAGATTAATCGCATCAAGAAGAAGGCCGACGGCACGTTGACCTTCAGCGACCTCGTCATGCGCGGCGACGCCATGACGCGCGTCATCACGCTCGGACGGCGCGCCGCGGCTTCGAATATCCCGGTGCTCATCGAAGGCGAGAGCGGCGTCGGCAAGGAACTGATTGCGCGCGCCATCCAGGGCGAGAGCGAGCGCGCGGGACGGCCGTTCGTAACCGTGAACTGTGGCGCCATCCCCGAGAACCTCGTTGAAAGCATCCTGTTCGGTCACGAGAAAGGCGCGTTCACTGGCGCGGTCGACAAGCGGGTCGGCAAATTCCAGGAGGCCGACGGCGGTACGTTGTTCCTCGACGAAGTGGGCGAACTGCCGCTCGACGCGCAGGTGAAGCTGCTGCGCGCATTGCAAGAAGGCGAGATCGACCCGGTCGGCGCGAAGAAACCGGTGAAGGTCAATTTCCGCCTGATTTCGGCAACCAACCGCGACATGATCCAACTCGTGAAGGATGGCAAGTTCCGCGAGGATCTCTATTACCGCCTCAACGTGTTCCCGATCTTCGTGCCGCCGCTGCGCGAGCGCATCGACGATGTGCCGGAACTTGCGCGCTATTTCGTAGCGCGGTTTGCTGCCGAGGAAGGCAAGCGCGTATCCGGCATTTCGGATTCGACGATCAATCTGTTGGAATCCTATTCCTGGCCGGGCAACGTGCGGCAGCTCGAGAACGCGGTGTTCCGTGCCGTCGTGCTCGCGGACCACGCGGAGTTGACGGTTGCCGAGTTCCCGCAGATCGCCGCCCACGTCGAAGGTTTTGTCGCCGAGATACCCCCGGCGCCAGCAGCTGTCTCAAAGCCGCCGGCCTACACGGGGCCTGCGTTGCTCGGCGCAGAGAACACCGTGCCGAAGACCGTCGAGGTTCGCACCGGCTCAACAGGAAGCGCGCTCGGGATTCCGGCCGTTGCAGAGGATGGCGAAATCCGTTCGCTCGAAGCCATTGAAGCCGACATGATCCGCTTGGCGCTCGGGCGCTATCGCGGACACATGACGGAAGTCGCCAAGCGGCTCAATATCGGCCGGTCGACGCTCTATCGAAAGATGCAGGAATACGGTCTGGAACCCAGACCGAACTGAGACGACTTCCTCGCGACGGAGTATCGCGTCTCGCGAGGAAACCGTGCGTGCGCCGGGTTTGGTGGGACGGCCGCGCGCAGCTGGGAGAGCTTTCCGTCCCACCACCACTCCCTTTCTCAGATCGTCGTCATACGGGCCAGGCACATCGTCGGGCCCGCTTTCGAGCGCCACCCCGTGCGCTTGGAACCAAGAGCCCCGGCTGCATCCGGGGCTCTTGCGTTTTCTCAGAGCCTTTTCCGCTCTAGTTACGACGCGCGCGCCGTTCGCAACTGAAGGCATTGTCGCCAGACGCTATGCGCGTTGTGTTGCCTGGGCAGAGGCAAAGATAACCTTCGCCGGTACCGAACTCGCGCACCATGCCGCCTTGGCAGACCGGTGCTTGCGCCGGTGCCGAGCGCGCCGACTCCGCCGGTACGAACTCGACCTTGCGCACGCTTGCCGTCTCAGCGACGCGGATCGCCCGTTCGGACATTGGAGCGGGCTTGGCGGCCGGTTTCGGCACGGTCACGTTTGCAACGCCAGAAGCCGGCAGGGGCGCACAATCGACCGGGACCGACAGGGTCACCTCCCGCTGCACCACCTCTCGCTCATTGTAGAAATCGGGGTTGGCGGCAAACTCTTGCGTCGGTGCGACATGATCGTAGTCGGTCCAGCGAAAGTTGAAGCGGCCGGTCGTGACGCGCCAGATGAGGGGCACGGTCACGGTCGCGGTATTACCCGCGTTGCAGGCAGCAATCGCATCGCGCGCAATCGTGCCGTCCTGCGCGAGCGCCAGTTGGACGGTTTGGGTTTTCTCAATTGCCCTTTGCGGGGCGGCGCCGTCCGCGATCTTGGTCGCTATCTCCGCCCGCGCGTCCGTGTGCTGGCGCAGCAGAAGTTCGGAGGCAAGGATCTTGCGGCTTCCGGAAGCGATCCGGGCGTCGAGCTGGGCAGAGACGTCTAGCGTTGCGGTGGCAAGGCGGTCGTAGCGTCCGGCCGTGGCGACAACCGACAGCGTGCCTGACGTTTGAGCCTCAAGCGTCATCGACACGTCATTTTCGTCCGCGGCCGCCGGGACCGTCAAAATCACCAGCGCCAGTGCCGCTCCCAACCATGCTTTTGTCGCCTTCATTGTCGTGTCTCCGCGAAACGCATTCCCCGTGTCCTTGCCGGGTTGGTCGCGGCGGCCACACCAAAGGTTCAATCGGACTTTTTCGTTACCCTCCGGCCAGGGAGATAAACTTGCGTCAACCATGTTGGCGCTAGGCTCGCGCGGGATCAGACCGGCGGAACGAAATTGCGGCAGAA
>CADECN010000164.1 GCA_902825785.1 uncultured Hyphomicrobium sp.
TTCGTCGGTCGCGCTGCAAGAGGCCAAAGCCCTGCACGTCGCGATCGACGAACGTGCTCGTCATCACGCGCGGCGGATTGACGATCGGCCGCCAGATGCGCTCGCCCGAACCGGTCAGAACGGCGAGCCCGTCGCTGTCATGGATCTCGGGCCGCCAGTCGGCTGACTGCTTGCGGGTCGTCTCGCCGTACCAGAACATGCTGGAAAACGGTGCGATACCGATGCGGTCGATGTCCTTGCGCGCAAAGAGCACCGCTTCGATGTCCATTGTGATGCGATGGACGCCGCGTGAATCCGTAAAGCGTACCGTTTGCATCCGATACGCACCCGTCACGCTCTCGCTTTCAAGCAGCGCGTAGATCGTCAGCGGCGCCGTCGTCGCCCGCGAGGGACCCTCCAGATAGTAGTGCGTGAAACGCGGGAACTCCTCGGGCCGGGGCATGGCCGTATCGATCGCGAGCCCGCGAGCCGAAAGTCCGTACTGGTCGTAGGGGCCGGAGGTTCGAAAATAGGACGCGCCCATCGCCGCAAACCAGTCGGTCTTGAGATCGGGTGCCATGACGCGAAAACCGGCAAAGCCTTCGCCTTGCGTAAACTCGCGCGCCGGATGACCGTCCGGGATATCGAAGAGCGAAGCACGATAGTTGATCTCTCGCGCCGTACCGTCCTCGACGACATGGATATGAACGGGATCCTTCGCATACTTGCCCAGGTGAAATAGCTGGATCGGAACTTTACCGTTGCGGTCCAGCTCGATGCTCTTCTCGGGCCTGTATCTGACTTTCTGGTACTCGTCGTAGTCGATCCGATCGAGCACGTCCGGCTGCGGCGGCGGTTCAGGCGCATATGGACGCTTCGCAAGATCGGCGGCAATCTTCTGCAAACCCTCGAACGTAAACGCCTCAGGCGGACCAAGCTCCGCGCCTTCGACGCCGGAGAGCGCTTGCGCCTCGCTGAGGAGGCCACCGGAGAGCGGCGCTCCCGCGATCGCTGCCAGACCGGCGAGCACGTCGCGGCGCGCCGGGTGAGCATCCCTCGCGCCTTGAGCCTTTGCGGATTTCAATGGATCAACGGTCATGTTGCTTTTGAATCTAACCCCTGCCGCGCGTCGCCGCCGTCGTGCAGCGAGACCGCTGTTCTGCTATCGCAGTTCCGAGTTCCCCGGTAGTCGGCCGCGCCTCACCGCCGCACCGGGCGCACGTTTGCAACGCGCATTGCGGAGAATCTGCGACCATCGCCGCACGATCCGCCGCCTGCGCAAATCCGCCGCTAGTGCACCGCACTTTGCGCCGGCGCAGCGTCTACCGCCTTCGCGTTGAGCGCACCCTCGATTGCACCGACCAACTCTTTCGAATCCGGCGTAACGCGCGAGGCGAAAGCGCCGATAATCCGTCCGTCACGGCCGACCAGATACTTATGGAAGTTCCACGCCGGCACGCCCTCCGGTCCGACGGCTTGCGCAGCCCACAGGTAGAACGGATGCGCGTTGGGGCCGACCACAACCTGCTTTGACGTCAGTGGGAAGGTGATGCCGAATCCGCCTTCACAGAATTTCTTGATCTCGCCTTCCGACTTGGGCTCCTGTGAGCCGAAGTCGTTGGCAGGCACGCCCAGCACTACGAGTCCATCGTTCCCATAGCGCGTCCAAAGCTCCTGCAACCCCGCGTACTGCTTTGTGAAACCGCAGAACGAAGCCGTGTTGACGACGAGCAGCACCTTGCCGCGCCATTGCGACAGCTTGATCGGCGTGCCGTCTATACCGCCGAACTCGAAGTCATAGGCCGAGCCCGTCGTATCGGCCCGCGGCGCAACACTTGCCGCCGCCGTGATGATGGCGACAAGGCTCGCCAGTCGCGAAAAAATGTTGCGCATGCTACTTTCCTCGCTCAGCTGCTCCCTTCACTCTACGGCAGGCAGCCGGCAGCAATCAAACTGCCCCCGAGCCTGCACCCCGGCCAGAAATACCGGCGCGCTGCGGTGTCACCACCGGAACAGCCGGCCCAGCATATCGGAATTAGTGTCCCTCCATCGAGTTTGAAGACCCGGAACTGAGGTCCTTAAGGAGGAACTGACAATGACGAACCTTTCCAACATCGCTCTTTCCGCAGCTCTCGCGGCCGCCGCATTCGCAACCGTGGGCGCAACGACCGCCGAAGCCGGCCGCGGAAAGGAATATTTCGTTCAGGACTACCACTTCTCAAAGCCGATGCACGGCTACACCGGCCACTCGGGCAATTACTTCTGCGACTACCAGCGCCTGCCGGAGCGCCGCTGCGTCGTGGTTGGTGGCGTCGAGAAGTGCAAAATCGTCGGTTGGACGCTGCGCCAGAGCTGCCAGTAAGCTTTCGCACCACCGGCCAAACGGCCCTCGGGTTGCCCTGAGGGCCATGTTTTTCGCTGCCAGGTATCCTTAAGAGACTGGATCGCGAACGGCTCCCGGCCGATAACACGGCGTCTCATGTTCACCCATCCTGCAGGCTGTTCCAGCAGACCTGTCAGAACCATCTAGTATAGCTGCGTTTTTTACATCCGGACTT
The DNA here is from genome assembly GCA_902825785.1 of uncultured Hyphomicrobium sp. Classification (GTDB taxonomy): domain Bacteria; phylum Pseudomonadota; class Alphaproteobacteria; order Rhizobiales; family Hyphomicrobiaceae; genus Hyphomicrobium_B. Next base: position 2,538 of record CADECN010000164.1, read on the forward strand.
GCCCGCACGGGCGCGCGGGCCGGAAGACGAAACTTAGGAGGAATTTTCAATGAGCACGTCTGACGGGTCGCCGAGGCGTTGGGGCCTATCGACACTTGCGCTGCTGGCGATTGCGGCAGCGATCGGCGCCGGCGTCGCCGTATCCCTGGCGAAGGTGGATTTCGCCCACGAAACGTCGGCCGCTGATGAGCCGAAAGTGGCTGAAACCGCTCCCGCCAAGATCGACTGGGTCGCAGCCGCACCCGGCCGGATCGAACCCAAATGGGGCTTCACTCGCGTTGGCGCCCAGCTTCTGGGCCGGATATCGGAAGTCACCGTCAAGCTGAACGATACGGTGGAGGAAGGCGAACTGCTAATCCGCCTCGATGACGAGGAGGCGCGCGCCCGTCTGCAGGCGGCTGAGACCGAAGCTGCCTCTCGCAAGCGAGAGCGCGACGCACAGACACTCGACAAGGCGCGCGAAGATTTGCGCAAGGCGGAAGACAATGTCTTCTCCGCGGAACGCGCACTAACCAACTCGCGCTTCGAGCTCGAGTATGAGTTGCAGGCAAAGCGCCAGGGCTCTGGCAGCGACGCCCGCGTCGCCGATGCCCGCAAGAGCGTGCAGAATGCACGCGATAAACTGCAGCGCGAGCGTGCGGCCTACGCCAGCGCGCAGGCGAAGTCCGACGTGCCGGCTCCGAGCCGCCTTGAATCGGCGCTGCAAGCCTCCCGCTCAGACGTCGCCGTCGCCGAGGCGCTGCTAGAGAAGACACGCATTCGTGCCCCTGTCGCCGGAACGATCCTACAGCTTCCTGCTAAGGTTGGCGAAATGGTCGCCCCGTCGCCGGAGCAGGCCCTCGTCGTCATCGGCGATATGTCGGTCGTGCGCCTGAAGGCCGAGGTCGATGAGCACGATGTCTCGAAAATCAAGGTCGGCGGCAAGGTGACGGTGAAGAGCAACGCCTACCCTGGGGAAGAATTCTCAGGCACGGTCTCAGAACTTGCACCTTCGCTCGGATCGCCAAAGTTCGCCCTGCGCGGTGCGCGCCGTCCAACCGATGTCGAGGTGCTGGAAGTAACAGTCGACCTGGATGGGTCGCCACCGTTGCTGCCCGGTATGCGTGCCGATGCTTTTTTCAAGTAGGCGCGGGAGCCGCACCGTCCGCGCCAGCCGCAAGGCCAACAATAACGGGGCCGGGCGCGCCGCTGCATAGGCAGCCGAGCCCGGTCCGCCGCAAAGTTCATCTCGTCGGGCTGTTCCGCTGAAGAGTTCTTGTATTCCGCACTTGGCGGCCGGCTCGACGAAAGACGGTCGCCAAGCGCCAGCAAAAAGATCCCCGTTGCCGCGCTCCCTCCTTAACGCGACGGCGGAGATCTTGCGGCGGGGAGGCAGCATGGACACGCGGGATCCGGCCCGCACGGCGCCTCCCCGTCCATTTTGGACGCCGGTGCGAAACCGCGGCAAAATCGTTCTAAGGACCGAACGCTGAATTTCAATCCTCGCCACACAATGGCATCTAGCGTAATGCAGCGCCGCGATAACTACGGGCGCGAAGCGCCAGAACGGCTAAAAAAATCCGAACGGGAGGACCGACAAGATGCCGAAGGCCATTATCGTTGGAATTGGAGGAGGCTTTGACAAGGTCTCGGTCGGCGAGCGGGCTGCGCCCCCACCGGGACCCGGAGAGATCAAAGTTCGCGTTCACGCATGCTCCCTCAACTATCATGACTACATCGTCGTAAAAGGCGTCTGGGGCCCGACCGAGCCGCGCATCCCGATGGCGGACGGCGCTGGCGTTGTGTTGGAAGTCGGTCCTGGCGTCACGGAGTTTGCAGTCGGCGATCACGTCGTCAGCACATTCTTCCCAACTTGGATAGCGGGCGAACCCGAGGTCGACAGTTTTGCGACGGTTCCAGGCGATGGCGCCGACGGCTACGCGCGCGAGGAAGTTACCGGCAAGGTCACGTCCTTCACACGCGCACCGAAAAACTGGCGCCACACCGAGGCCGCGACGCTGACCACCGCCGGCCTGACGGCGTGGCGCTCGCTCTTTGATGACGACCACTTGAAACCTGGCGACACGGTTCTGGTACAGGGCACGGGTGGCGTCTCAATCTTCGCGCTGCAATTCGCAAAGATGGCTGGCGCGACGGTGATTGCGACATCATCGAGTGACGAGAAGCTGGAACGTCTGAAAGTGCTTGGCGCCGATCACGTCATCAACTACCGCTCGAACCCGGCTTGGGGTGAAGCCGCGCGCGCGCTGACCGGCGGCCGGGGCGTCGATCACGTCATCGACGTGGGCGGGCCTTCGACGCTCGAGCAGTCAATGGCTGCCGTGCGCGTCGCCGGCCATATCTCGATCATCGGCATCCTGAGCGGCATTTCAGGCGCGCTTCCGCTCGTCCCAGTGCTGCTCCGCCAGATCCACCTTCAAGGCGTTCTCGTCGGCAGCCGCACGCAGCAGATCGAAATGATCACCGCAATCGACAAAAACGGCATGCGCCCGATCATCGATCGCACCTTCGGGCTCGAAGAAATCGTGCCTGCCTTCCAGCACCAGGAAAGCAACAAGCACTTCGGCAAGATCTGCCTAGCCTTCTAATCAGTGAAAAACACAACGTGCCGAGGCTCACACCGTTGCCTCGGCACGCGCGACCGGCGCGCTTATTTCTTCGCCACTTGCATGCAATCGGAATACGACGTGATGCCATCGGTCAGAAACGCAATCTCGCCCTTGCTCCAATACACGATGGTTTCCTCGGCGTTGGCGTACCGAATGCCCGAACCCGAGACCGTCTGCGCCAACGTAAGCTTTCGGCCGTCAGACAGAACAAGATCTACGCTGTCCTTGTGATAGGTCGCGTCGATCGTCCTTCCCTCTGTACACGCGTAGCTCGCCTTCGTTTCGACATCGGCGCCGCTGGCAGGCCAAACAAAGCCCGTCACCGCCGTGATCGCCAAAGCGCAGCAAAGTTCGGCACGCATCTTACGCATCTCCATTTCCGGCCGTTGTTAACGCAGCCCCACGGCGCGGCGCCTCGCAGTCGCCGCTGTAGATGAAAATCGTGGTCGTGGGCGGGATTGCGATAAACGCGCCCTGCTGATCAAGCAAGTACGATCAAGCATCCGTCGGCATCACGGAATAAATCGCTAGGGCGATCCGCTGCTGTCTTGCCAGACGGGAGAGGCGTATTCCCAGACCTCAAGATCTTTCTTTTTGGCCTTGCTTGTTTACGCGTCCGAGAACTTTGCATTCTTTGCAGCCGCGCCTGAGTTGGATGCCGCCTTCGGCTTGCTTTCGGATGCAATCTTCTTAGGCTTTCCGGCCTTCGCACGGCGGACTTTGGCTCCAGCCTTCGTTTCGATTTTTGCGACCTCGCGCGCGGCCGCCGTCTTTGCCTGTTCGGCTGTCTCGAGTTTGCTGCGCAATTGCACGGCCGATGTTTCGGCCAGCCCGCGCGCTTTCTGTTCGGCCTCAAGCTGCAAGCGCAAATCGGCGATCGCCAGGTCGAATTTCCGGCCCGCTTCCTCTTTCGCCTGCTGCTCGCTTGAAAGCAGTTGGCGCATACCATCGACCTCGTTCTGCGCCGCGACTTTGGCCTGGCGAAGAGACGCGAGTTCAGTCGCAACCGCCTTTGAAGATGCTTCACTTTCGGCGAGTGCGGTCTCAAGCCGATGCAGCTGATCACGCATTTCCGCAACGACCGCTTCGGCCTGCTCTTGCGCTCGGGTCGCCGTCTCGAGTTGCGCCATCAACGCCTTTTGTGCGACTAGCGCCGCTTCCTTGGCCGCTCGTTCGGACGCGAGTTCAGCATGGACGTCCTTGTTGGCGCGCTCGGCTGAGGCCAGCGAACCTTCCAGACTTTCGATGTGCAGGCGCAAACCCGACGCCATCACCGATGCCGAACGTTCGACTTCACTTTTCGCCTGCGTGACCTGCTTCAGCTTGCCTTCGAGAACGGCGACCTGTGACACCGCGGCGTCCTTCAACGCCTGCTCGCGCGCAACGCTCTCCTGCAAACGAGCGACCGCCTGCATCGCATCGGCCAGCTGAATGGTATCGCCGCTCGATTTCCATGGGCCGGCCTCGAATGCGACGGCGCACAGCGCGGCAACGGCGATGCTCGCCAGCCCGAAGCTGAACGCGCGGCGTGCCGAACGTGCAGGCGGTGGCGCGGACGGCACGATACCGTCGCCCTCATTCACGCCGGCCGCGCCGGTCTCGGCGGCTGCGTCGCCTACCCACCTATTTTCGTCCGTGGCCGTCGGCGCATACGACATCGGCGACTCGGAACTACCGTGGGCAACGCTCGCGCCGTCGCCCTTGGGATTGTAATTTCCGAAACTCCAAACATGACCCTCGGCGTCGCGCGCCGCATAGCAGACGCCGCCATAGCCCATGTCCTGCAAAGGCCAGACGATATCGGCACCGCGCTGCCGCGCGCGTTCGTAGTGCTGCTCGATATCGAAGACGGTGAAGTAGCACGCCTGCGTTTCGGCGCCGCCGATCGTATCAGGCTGCACGAATGTGCGCCCACCCATGTCGTGCGACGGAACGAGCATGATGGTCCCGCCGCCAAGCGTCAGCAGCGCGTGCTCAATCGAGCCGTCGGGATGCGTGGCGATGTTGTGAGGCTGAAAGCCGAACGTCGCGCAGAGAAAGTCGATAGCTTTCTGCTGATCGCGATAGCTGACGATCTGCGTCAGCGTCGCGCTCGCCGTGACCGGTTCGTATCCGATGGGCTTCATCAGCATTGGTACGCACTCGAAAAAGCTACCATCGCGGAAATCGCGAAAAATCAAAAACACCTACTTGACACGATCCCACATCGCGCAGCCGGTGACCGAGAAAAACATTGTTTCCTAATGCTATTGCGGCATCTCGTGATCCGCGCGCCACATCGCTTGCCTTGCCATTGGGCAAAGCGAAATATTTTCGATGCGCGCATGCCCAAAGCGCCGTCACCGCAGACACTGTGTTAGGCTGGATTTGAACAAAAGGAATGAATCCGTGCACACCAAGCACATCGTGATGTTCGGCGGCGTGGCTTGCATCCTCGCCATGCTCGCATACCTGTTCGTTTTCGCCGACGCACCGATCGTCGACAACGCGGCGCCGACAGAATCGACAACCGCGCAGTAGCGCTAGCTACAAATTTCTCCACTTGCGACGACGACCGTTGGCTCGCGACGACGCGCGATGCGGCGCGCCCGACTTG
>CADECN010000165.1 GCA_902825785.1 uncultured Hyphomicrobium sp.
TTCATGTTTTTCCGTATCGCGGCACCCATCGTCATCTTCATCGTGGCGCTGTTCTACGTGTTTGTTTTGGAGGACACGGGCTATCCGGCGTCGATCAACCTGCTGATTGCGGTTGCGGCAGGCTATATCGGCTTCTACGTACCGAACCTGTTCATCAGCAACCGTGTGCAGAAGCGGCAGTTGTCCATCAAGCAGTCGTTCCCGGATGCGCTCGACATGCTTCTCATCTGCGTACAATCGGGCATGTCGGTCGAGGCGGGCTTTGCGAAGGTGGGCAAGGAGATCGCCAACTCTTCGCTCGAACTCGCCGAGGAAATGACGCTGACGACGGCGGAACTTTCATACCTGCAGGACCGTCGGCAGGCCTATGAGAATTTGGCCAAGCGCACGGGATTGCCGGGCGTGAAGGGCGTCTGCACGGCGTTGATTCAGGCTGAGCGTTACGGAACGCCGGTTGGACAGGCACTGCGCACGATGGCGAAGGAAAATCGCGAGATCCGTCAGTCGGAAGCCGAGCGCAAGGCGGCGGCTTTGCCGCCGAAGCTGACGGTTCCGATGATCGTGTTCTTCCTGCCAGTCCTATTTATCGTCATCCTTGGCCCGGCGGGCATAAGCTACATGGCGCTGGAGCGATAGTTGGCGCCGCCGCCGCGGGCAGACAAACGGTGATAAAAGTTTCGTGTCGCGTCAGCCCCGATCCGTCCGCGGATCGGGGCTTTGCTTATTGGGACCCATCTCGTGCACCGCATTGATGGTGCGCCAAGCGAAAGCCCGGCCGTTCGGGCCGGGCTTGTTCATAGCCTCTATCTTCAATGCCTGTATCGGTAAGCGCAGTTACTATTGCGCTGGAGCCGGCACTGCTGCGGCGACTTCCGTCTGCCAGACGTCGCTGGAAGCTGAATTCTCCGGCTTGTCAATTGCGCTCGGCTTTAGCGCGGCGAGGGCGGTTCCGGCATCGACGCGTGGTGGGGCAAGGATGACCGGGCCGTTTTGCTGTTTGGCGAGCGCCGCCATTTGTTTGGCTTCCTCGGTGCGACCCTGCAGGTCCAGAACGAGCGCGAGGTTTTCGCGCACTTTCGGCGTCGCGCCTTCCTGGCTGGCCGCCATGCGCAGCGTGCCTTCGGCCGTGGCGGCATCGCCCATCATCGCTTGTGCCATCGCCAGATTGTTGAGGACGGACGGCTGATTGGCCGAGAGCTGCAGTGCCCGCTGATAGTACGGGATGGCTTCGGCATATTTGCCGCGCTTGGCGAGTACCGTCCCGCGCGCAGATACCACACGCCAATCGGGGGTCGACGGGTTGTCGGCCAAGGTGAGAAGGCGATCAGCCACGTTCACCTGGTCGAGTTCCAGGGCTAGGCGGCCGTATTCGCTCGCGAGTTCCGGATTGCCGTCATGGAAGGCACTCGCCTGCTGCAGAACGCTGAGGGCTTTCTGCTTTTCGCCCATGGCCTTCAAGTTGCGGGCGAAATTCAGTGCTGGCTGGAGTTCCGTCGGCTTTTTGGCGTATTCGTCGCCCCAGTACATCGTCGCCCTTTGCAGTTCGGACTGCGGGCCGTTGTATTCGGCTGTCGCCGTCGTTTCAGGGGCGAGTGCCGAGCTTGGCAGCAGATTGGAAGTTGAGCACGCCGACAGCAGGAGCGCGGCGGCAAATGCGGCCAAGCTCTTGCAGGGTTGAGGGCGTATGGATTGCGTCGGCCGCATCAAAGCCCCAACTCGGCTCATGGCTGGTTTCTCCCTGGTGCCTGGTCGGCGCACGACCGGCGAATCTTTTGCCTCGCCAGTTTCTGGGACAGGCCTCAACAAACGCTTAACTTTTGAAGCGTGGATGTTGTCGCAGGCGCAACCTTGGGGATTGCCGGGGCAGGCGGGTGTTGCGACCGGCCATGCGCAGGCTATCTAGTTTCAGAGTGCGACGCTCCAGAACAGAGGTTGAAATGACCGAGACGACGGCATGGCAGGCGGGTGAAGCATTCGCCACGGGACCTGCTCAGCCTTCCGATATACCGATCCACATCGTCGCCACGAACACGGCTGCGGCGATACCCGGGATAGATGCGGCACAGTCGGCCTGGCTTGCGACGCAGAAATTTACCGGCAGCGCCAAGAAAACCGTACTCGTGCCGGCGGCTGACGGTTCGCTCGCTGGCGTCGTACTTGGCGCTGGCGATGGACGGCAGGGCGATCCGAGCGGACCGTCCGAGCTGCTGTGCGGGCAGCTGGCCGCGAGCCTGCCGGCGGGCACATATCGCATCGTCTCCCACGTCGCCGAACCGCATCTAGCGGAGATTGCCTGGGGGCTTGGCGCATATGCGTTTGCGCGTTACCGCCGCGGTAGGGATGCGTCGCCCTCACGCGCGCGCCTACGGTTGGCTTCCGGTTCCGACGCGCGCGTCATTCGTGACACGGAAGCGATCTGGTTCGGGCGCGATCTCATCAACACACCGGCATCGGATCTTGGGCCCGCCGAAATCGAGGAATCGGTTCGTCTGCTTGCAGCGCGCCATGGTGCCACTGTTTCGGCCGTGGTCGGTGATGATCTTCTGCGGACGAACTTTCCGATGATTCATGCGGTCGGACGCGCAAGTCCGCGCGCGCCGCGTCTGGTCGATCTCACCTGGGGTCCGGAGGGTGCGCGCAAGATCACGCTTGTCGGCAAAGGCATCACATTCGACACCGGCGGCCTCGACATCAAACCGGCCAGTGCGATGCTGATGATGAAAAAGGACATGGGTGGCGCCGCTACCGCGCTGGCGCTTGCCCATATGATCATGAGCGAGAAGCTCGATTGCCGGCTGCGTGTCCTGATCCCAACGGCCGAAAATTCGGTCAGCGGCGATGCCTTCCGGCCGGGTGATGTGCTTCAAAGCCGCGCCGGGGTTTCGGTTGAAATCGGCAATACGGATGCCGAGGGCCGTCTGGTTCTCGCCGATGCACTGGCGCTTGCCGACGAAGAAAGCCCGGACAGCATTTTCGTTTTCGCCACTCTGACCGGAGCGGCGCGCTCCGCGCTCGGACCGGACCTGCCCGCGTTCTTCACGGACGATGAGGCGCTGGGCTCGCAACTGCCCGCGCTTGCCGCATCAATTGGCGACCCGCTGTGGCGAATGCCGCTGTGGGAGGGCTACCGAAAACACCTCGACAGCGATGTCGCCGATATGAACAACGTGTGGGAATCGCCGTTCGCGGGTGCGATCACGGCTGCGTTGTTCCTGCGTCGCTTCGTGTCGTCGGCCCGCCGTTTCGCCCATTTCGATCTCTATGGATGGCGAACGTCGCCCAGACCGCTCGGCCCGAAGGGCGGCGAGCCGCAGACGGCGCGCGCCGTCATGGAACGCTTGAGGCGGGAGCTGCAATCGTGATCGACGCCGACACGTCTGCGCCGCCCGATCCGCGGCGGTATGCCTACCGGCAGGATATCGCGTCCGCAGACCTGCGTGGCCGCGTCGAAGCAGACCGCTTCGTGGAGGGGTGGCCCGCACATGTCGCGCGCGCGGCGGTGCCTTTGCGGCGCGAACCGGAGACATCAAGAGGTCTCGAAACGGAGGCGCTGTTCGGCGAAAGCGTCACCGTCTTCGAGGAAGCGATGGGTTGGGCGTGGATCCAGCTCAAGCGCGATGGTTATGTCGGTTACGTTCCGTCGGATGCTTTGGCGCCGGGCAATTTCAACGCGACACACAAGGTTTGCGCGCTCGGCACATTCGTGTATCCGGTGCCCGACATCAAGGCGCCGCCGTTGATGCTGATCGCGCTCAACGCGGAACTTGCGCTTCGCCATGGCGATGACCGCTTCGTCGAACTCGATCGCGGCGGGTTCGTCTTCGCTCGCCACGTCACGCCGATCGATAGATACGCGCGCGATTTCGTCGAGATAGCGGAGCGCTTCGTAGGCGCGCCGTATCTGTGGGGTGGGCGAACGCGTGTCGGTGTCGACTGCTCGGGGCTTGTCCAGACAGCGCTCAATGCCGCGGGCATCGCGTGTCCGCGCGACAGCGACATGCAGCAGGCGGAACTCGGCATCAGCGTCGACCGCGCTGACTATGAGGATGGTTTGGCGCGCGGCGACCTCGTGTTCTGGCGCGGTCACGTCGGCATCATGCTGGATGCCGTCATGATGGTGCACGCCAACGCTCACCACATGATGGTCGCGGTCGAGACGTTGCCGGAGGCGGCTGCGCGCATCGCGCGGGCGGGCAGCGAGATCGTGCAGATCAAGCGGCTTCCGGAGCTTTCGGCCTAAGTCTCAATCAGCGGCAATAAGGCAGGAAGCGATGCTCGCGCCGCTCTTGCGCGTGGCCCAGCCGCCGCGGTGCGCGCGTACCGATGCGACGCTCGCCGACCCAGGCCCAGCCATCGTCAAATTCGACGCGCGACTCGATGCATTCCAGCGTATCCGTCAACGCGTTGCGGGTCTGGATCTGCGCCACGTATCCGGCCTCGATAGCGGTAGCGAGGCGCAAGAACAGATCGAACTTGTCTATCGGTTTGTCGCCGTAGAATTCATCGGCGATCTTCAGGCTGTAGGTCTGGCCTACGGCCAACAGGAGATCGAATGGGCAGGCGCCCCGCATGGCGGGCCGGGCCGATATGCGCCAGTACGACGGACCTTGTGCGATATCGATGCCGGCGTTTGCGCGTGCTCTGTTCGCCCAGTCCTCAAGGCCGGTAATGGCTTCGGCGAGAGACACTCGAAAAGCGTCGTCTGAGTACATTTGCGGGGCTCGAATCGCTATCGTGCGGCCGACAGCCAGCTGAATCGAAACTTGGGGTTATTGCAAGTGTACGCTCACGTGCCGGTCTTCGTTGCCGGCCTGGCTCACGGTGTGAGGCGCTAGCTTGCGAGCGCGCCCGGGTTCACCGCGCGCATATCGAAAGCCGCCGCCAGCAGCGCCTTCGTGTAGTCCGTCTTCGGAGATTCGAATATTTCCTGAGCGGGGCCTTCCTCGACGACCACGCCGTTGCGCATGACGATCACGTAATTACTCAGGGCGCGTACGACCTTCAGATCGTGGCTGATGAAAAGGTAGGATAGCTTTCGCTTGCGCTGTATATCGCGCAGCAGGTCGACAATCTGCGCCTGGACGCTCATGTCGAGCGCGCTCGTTGGTTCGTCCAGCATGACAAATTTGGGTTCAAGCACCATGGCGCGAGCGATGGCGATGCGCTGACGCTGGCCGCCGGAGAACTCGTGAGGATAGCGGTCCTGCCAATCGGGATTAAGACCGACTTCCTTCAACGCCGCGCCGATGCGGGTGCGTCGCTTTTCCTCGCTAAGCTCAGGCTGCTGGATCAGGAGGCCTTCCTCGATGATCTGTCCCACCGTCAGGCGCGGAGAAAGCGATCCGTATGGGTCCTGGAAGACAATCTGCATTTCCTTGCGGAGCGGGCGCATTTCCTTGTTCGTGAGGCCGTCGATACGCTTGCCGACATAGGCGATGGGGCCATCCGATGAAACGAGACGAAGGATGGCGAGACCGAGCGTGGTCTTGCCCGATCCCGATTCACCGACCACGCCCAGCGTCTCGCCGGCGCGCAGCCTGAGCGAGAGGCCGTCGACTGCCTTCACATAGTCAACCGTGCGCTGAAGCAGCCCGCGCTTGATCGGAAACCACACCTTCAAATTGTCTGTCTCGACGACAACCGGCGCGGATGCGTCGAAGTCGGGCGGCATTCCCTTCGGCTCGGCTTCGAGCAAATGACGGGTGTAGGTGTTCTTGGGGTTCGAGAAGACGTCTTCCGTTCGACCGCTTTCGACGATTTCGCCGTCCTTCATCACATAAACGCGCTCGGCCATGCGCCGCACGATACCGAGATCATGCGTGATCAGCAGCATCGCCATCTGCATTTCTTGTTGCAGTTTCTTCAGCAGCTCGAGGATTTGCGCCTGTATCGTGACATCGAGCGCCGTTGTCGGCTCGTCGGCGATGAGCAGTTCGGGCTCGTTGGCGAGCGCGATCGCGATCATCACGCGCTGGCGCTGACCGCCTGAGAGCTGATGTGGATATGATCCGAGCCGCTTCTCGGGATCGCGAATGCCAACCCTTGTCAGTAATTCGATGACACGGACGCGCGTTGCCTCGTCGCTCAAGCCACGATGCAGCTTAATGATCTCGCCAACCTGCTTCTCGATCGTATGAAGCGGGTTCAGCGTCGTCATCGGCTCCTGGAAGATGATCGAGATCTTGCGGCCGCGAATGCTGCGCATTGCGGCCTCGTCGACCTTGAGAAGGTTTTTGCCTTCGAACAGAATTTCGCCGCTGGGATGGGATGCCGAGTTGGGGAGGAGACGCAGGATCGAGAGCGCCGACACCGTCTTGCCGGAACCCGATTCGCCGACGAGCGCGACCGTCTCGCCCTTCCCAATCGTGAACGAGATGTTGCTGACGACGCGCGAGGCGGCCTCGCCCTCGCCGAACACGACGGACAGGTCTTTGACGTCAACGAGGTCCGCGCCTGCCATCGCTATTTTCCCTGCCGGAAGGTCTTGCGCGGGTCGAGCGCGTCGCGGACCGCTTCACCCATGAATATCGCGAGCGACAAGATGATCGACACGGCGACGAAGCCCGAGATGCCAAGCCAGGGCGCTTCGAGATGCTTCTTACCCTGCAACAGCAATTCGCCAAGGGACGCCGATCCTGGCGGCATTCCAAGCCCGAGGAAGTCGAGTGCGGTCAAAGCCGCGATGCCGCCCGACAGTTTGAATGGCAGGAACGTCAGCGTTGCCACCATGGCGTTCGGCAGCAGATGCTTGAACATGATCTGCCAGTCCGACAGGCCGAGCGCGCGCGCAGCGCGGACATATTCGAGGTTTCGACCGCGCAGGAACTCCGCGCGCACGACGCCGACGAGGGAGGTCCAGGAAAAGATCAGCAGAATGCCGAGCAGCGTCCAGAAGCCGGGGATGAACATCGACGACAAGATGAGCAGCACGAAGAGTTCCGGAATGGAGTTCCAGATCTCCAGTATGCGCTGGAAGAACAGGTCGACCTTGCCGCCGAAGTAGCCTTGCACGGCACCGGCGAAAACGCCGATCGCGGATGACACGATTGTGAGGATCAGGCCGAACAGAACGGAAATGCGGAAGCCGTAGATCACGCGCGCCAGTACGTCGCGACCCTGATTGTCGAGCCCCAGCCAGTTGGTATTTCCGAGCGCGTGATAGCGCTCGAGCTGATCGGCGGGCGCGTCGCACAGCTTCATGGATGACGACCACGGCGGCGGCGCCGGGTACCCCAAGCATATGCCGCCGGTGCCGACGCGACCTGGATAATCCTTGTTGATCGTATCGTAGGAATATCGGATCAGCGGCCACAGCATCCAGCCATTGGCGTTGATCTCGTTTTGAATGTCGGGCGTGCGATAGTCGGTAACGGCGAGGAAGCCACCGAACTTCTCTTCCGGATAGTCGACCAGCACAGGGAAGAGGATCTCGCCCTTGTAGCTGGCGATGAGCGGGCGGTCGTTGGCGAAAAACTCGGCAAAAAGAGAAAAGGCGAACAGGCTCATGAAAATGATGAATGAGCGGTAGCCGATCTTGTGCGATTTGAAACGTTCGAGCCGGCGCTTGTTGACAGGCGACAGCTTGAAGCGCTCGCGGATGGGCTGGAGCTTGTCCTTCAGGCCGGCCCAGACGCCGGTGGCGGGCGCCGGCACGGGATTGTTTTCGGTGCGCTGATCCATGGCTCACACCTCCCGCGTCTCGAAATCGATGCGGGGATCGACCAGCGTATAGATGAAGTC
>CADECN010000166.1 GCA_902825785.1 uncultured Hyphomicrobium sp.
ACTCGGCGACGTTCGACCGGTCGCGGGCGAAAGCGCCAAAGAGATGGCGGGCGGCATCGTACTTTGCCCACCCTCTTCGCTGGACGACCGCTGGTCGCGCCGCTTCGGCGATCCGGTGACGGCATTTGCGAGCGGCTGGATGCGTGTGCGCGGAAGGGCACGGCAGCGCGGTGTCGAGTTGCCGCTCGTGATTTCCGATCACGTCGACTGGCCGGAGCTCATCACCACGATCGTCGAGACCAAAGCTGAGGAAATCTGGGTCACGCACGGGCGGGAGGATGCGCTGGTGCATCATCTCTCGACGCTGGGGCTCAAGGCACGCGCACTGGCGCTTGTGGGTCGCGACGAGGAGGCCGATTAGCATGCGCGCCTTCGCTGCTCTGCTGGATGGCCTCGTCTACACGCAAAGCCGAAATCGCAAGACCGCGCTGCTGGGCCAGTATTTTCGTGAGACGACCGACCCCGACCGCGGCTGGGCGCTGGCGGCCCTGACCGATGGCGTACCAGTCCGTCTGCCGCTCAGGCGGATGCTTTCGGATTTAACCGGCCGCTTCATCGACCCGGTGCTCTACAAACTGTCACGCGACTACGTCGGCGACACCGCCGAAACCGTTGCGCTGCTTTGGCCAGAGCGCCGTTTCAACAGGCCCGAGCCAAGCCTCGATGATGTCGTGCGCGAGATGCAGAGCGGCACCACGGCGGAGCGCACCGAGGCTCTGGGCTTCATGCTGGACACGCTTGATGCGTCTAGCCGATGGGCGCTGCTTAAGCTCATTGGCGGCGCGCCCCGTGTCGGCGTTTCGGCGCGACTGGCGCGCACCGCGCTTGCGCAGGCCTACGGCCGCGATGTCGCCGAGATCGAGGAGATCTGGCACGCGCTCGAAGCTCCCTACCTCGACCTCTTCGCCTGGCTCGATGGGCGCGCCGACAAGCCCGATCCCGGCGCCAAGCCGGTGTTCCGCCCGGTCATGCTCGCGCATCCAATCGACGACGACGATTGGTCGAGGCTCGCCGCCCAGGATTTCGCCGCCGAATGGAAATGGGATGGCATTCGCGTCCAGATCGCGGCGCGCGGCAACGACGTGCGGATATTCTCGCGCCAGGGCGACGACATCTCAGCGGCGTTTCCCGAAATTCATTCCGCCTTTCTTTTTCAAGACTGTGTGGTGGATGGCGAACTCGTCGTCATGCGCGACGGCGAAATCGCACCGTTCAACGACTTGCAGCAGCGCCTCAACCGCAAGACGGTGACCGCGAAGATGCTGAAGGGTTATCCCGCGCATGTCCGCCTTTACGATCTCTTGTTCGAAAGCGGCGAGGATTTGCGCGCTCTTTCGTTCAACGAGCGGCGCGCGCGGCTGGAGGCGTGGCATGTCGCCCGCAAACCGCCGCGCACGGACGTGTCGCCTCTCATCGCCTTTGAGAGCTTTGATGAACTCGGCAAGCTTTGGGCGGCGGCGCGCGCCGATGGCATCGAAGGCCTGATGCTCAAACGGCGCGAGAGCGCGTATCAGGCCGGTCGCATCAAGGGCGAGTGGTTCAAGTGGAAGCGAGCGGCGCTTACGCTCGACTGCGTGCTGATGTATGCGCAGCGTGGATCGGGCAAGCGGTCTTCCTATTATTCCGACTACACGTTCGGCGTCTGGCGCGACGAGGACGACGGCGGAAAAATGCTGGTGCCTGTCGGCAAGGCCTATTCGGGGTTCACGGACGACGAACTCAAATTGCTCGATCGCTGGATACGGGCCAATACGACCGAGTCGTTCGGGCCGGTGCGCGCCGTGATACCGGAACTGGTGCTGGAAGTAGCCTTCGACTCTGTCCAGCCATCGACCCGCCACAAGTCCGGCATTGCCATGCGGTTTCCGCGCATTCACCGGATCCGCTGGGACAAACCGGCAGAAGAAGCCGACACGCTTGAGGCAGCACGCAAGCTGCTCTGAAATGGGCCACGACGCCGGCCGTGCGCTAGAAGGTGTAGGAGCGCTCGCGATGCTCGGTGATGTCGAGACCCTCGTGCTCGTCCTCAACCAGCACACGCAGACCGACGAAGGCGTTGACGATGGCAAGAATCACGGTGGTTCCGGCGCTCGACCACATGAGCGTGAAGCCGACCGCCTTGGCCTGGGCGACCATCTGGCTCCACATATCGTAACTGGCGACCGCCTCGCCCGGCTTCGACACGTAGTCGGCAACGCCGGTGCCGCCTAAAACCGGGTCGACCAGAAGCCCGGTCGCGAGGGCGCCGATGATGCCGGCGACGCAATGAACGCCGAAGACGTCCAGACTGTCGTCGTAGCCGAATAGGTTGCGCACGACCGTGCAGAAGAACAGGCAAACTATGCCGGTCAAAGCTCCGAGCACCATCGCGCCCATAGGTCCCGCAAAACCGGATGCGGGCGTTACGGCGACGAGGCCAGCGACGACCCCGGTCAAGAGCCCGAGGATCGTGGGCCGGCCGCGCACCAACCATTCGGCCGCCATCCACGATAGACCGGCAGCAGCGGAAGCGCCGAACGTATTGGCCATCGCGAGCGCAGCGGTGCCGTTGGCCTCAAGGTTCGAGCCACAGTTGAAACCGAACCAGCCGACCCAGAGCAGCGATGCGCCCATCATGCAAAGCGGCAGCGAATGGGGCTGCATCGCGATGCGGCCGTAGCCCAAGCGCGGCCCGAGCGCGATGGCGGCCGCGAGCCCTGCGATGCCGGAATTGATGTGGACGACGGTTCCGCCCGCGAAGTCGATCGCGCCCCATCGGAACATCAGTCCGGCGTCTAGCTGCGTCGCCTCAAGCGCCGCCTGCGCGGCGGCCTTGCCCGTTTCAGGCGCGTCGTTGAATGCGGTCGCGGCGGCCGCAAGCGCATCGGGACCGGACCAGTACCAGACCATGTGCGCAATCGGGATATAAACGAAAGTGACCCAGAGCGTCATGAAGACCAGCACGGCCGAGAATTTCATGCGCTCGGCGAAAGCGCCGACAATCAGCGCGGGCGTGATCGCGGCGAACGTCATCTGGAAGCAGATGTAGGCGTACTCGGGGACCGTCACGCCGTTGGAAAACGTGCCAGCCTCTGAGGCCGGCGTGACGCCCTTCAGGAAAAGTTTATCGAGGCCGCCAATCCAGGCGTTCAGAGAGCCGCCGTTGGTGAAGGCGAGGCTATAGCCGTAAGTGAGCCAGATCACACAGACGAGGCAGACGGTCGCGAAGACCTGCATCAGTGTCGTGAGCGAGTTCTTTTCCCGCACCATGCCGCAATAGAAGAGCGCGAGCCCTGGAACGGTCATCAGCAGCACGAGCACCGTGGCGACCATCAGGAAGCCCGTGTTGCCGGGATTTGGGTCGGCAGCTGCGGCGGGCTGTGAAATTACAGATACCGCAAGCAAGGTGAGAAGGACTTGCGTCCAGCGGGAGCGATGATGCACGTCGAGCTAATCCCCTTAGGTCTGCGCCGTGAGGCGCATTAACCGGCAATCGTCCCCGTGCGATTGACCGTGCGGCACTTTTCGCACCGCACACGCAATTTTAAGATGCAGTTTCAACGGCCACCAGCCTGACTATTGGTCATCGCGCCTGTAATTTGTGCGCAATTTTGCGGCGCTTGCGTCGCGGCGGAGATGTGACGCCAAACGAGTTTGCCGGCGCCCCGACGTTAAGTGCCCTTTCTGAAAGGCTTAAGCGGCACTTGCGCTTGCGAGGCGAACCACTTAAATCCGCCGTTTTCCCGCAGCGGAACAATCGCGAAATGGTCCCCGCCAAGCCTGTCGTCGGCATCATCATGGGCAGTCAATCGGACTGGCCGACGATGAAACACGCGGCCCACGTCCTGGACGAACTTGGCGTCAGCTATGAGACCAGGATCGTGTCGGCCCATCGCACGCCGGAGCGGCTGTACACCTACGCCAAAAGCGCGCGCGGCAAGGGACTCAAAGTCATCATTGCCGGTGCCGGCGGCGCGGCGCATCTGCCCGGCATGACGGCCTCGATGACAACGCTGCCGGTGCTGGGCGTGCCGGTTGAGACGAAGGCGCTCAAAGGCCAGGACAGCCTCTATTCCATTGTTCAGATGCCGGCCGGCGTCCCTGTCGGCACACTCGCAATTGGAGAAGCCGGCGCCAAGAACGCCGGCCTATTCGCGGCGGAGATTCTGGCGCTGTCGGACGCCCCGCTCGCCAAGCGGCTTGAAGACTGGCGCCACGCCCATACGGGCGAAGTCGCCGAGATTCCCCGAGACGGCTGAGCGCACCGCGATGCCTCCTCTTCCCCCCGGTTCAACGATCGGAATTCTCGGCGGTGGACAGCTCGGCCGTATGCTCGCGCTCGCGGCCTCGCAGCTGGGTCTCAAGTCGCACATCTATGCACCCGAGGACGACAGCCCCGCCTTTGATGTTTCGGCGGCGCGCACGATTGCCTCCTATGACGACGAGGCCGCGCTGCGCGCCTTCGCCGGCGCGATCGACGTTGCGACCTACGAATTCGAAAATGTGCCAGCGGCGACGGTCGACTTTCTGTCGGGGATGATCCCGGTGCGCCCTGGAGCCAAGGCATTGGCGTGCGCTCAGGATCGCATCAACGAAAAGACACTCGCGCGCGAGCTTAACGTCGGCACGGCTGCTTTCGCGCCCATTTCTTCGCTTGAAGACCTTCACAAACACCTGCGCGCCATCGGCACGCCTTCGGTTTTGAAGACGCGGCGACTGGGCTACGACGGCAAGGGACAGGCGAAGATCCTGGAGGCCTCCGACGCGGCGGCGGCTTGGACAGCAATGCGCAATCAGCCGTCAATTCTGGAAGGCTTCGTCAACTTCCGCAGCGAAGTCTCGGTCGTGGCGGCGCGCGCGCTCGACGGGACGTTCCGCGCCTTTGATGTGACCGAAAACGAACATCGCGACCATATCCTGCACAGGTCGATTGCGCCGGCACGTCTGTCGCCAAGCGCTGCCGAAGAGGGCGCCGCCATCGCCCGGCGATTTGCCGAAGCGCTCGACTATGTGGGCGTCTTCGCCATCGAGTTCTTCGTAGTCTCCGATAGCGGCCGCGATACCCTTCTCGTCAATGAAATAGCCCCGCGCGTTCACAACTCGGGGCACTGGACGATGGACGGAGCCGTCACGTCGCAGTTCGAGCAGCACATCCGCGCGGTCGCGGGCTGGCCGCTCGGCTCGGTCGCCATGCGGGCGCCGGGCGCGGAGATGGTGAACCTCATCGGTGAGGATATTCGCGACTGGCAGAAGATTGCCGCCGAGCCGGGCGCCTTCCTCCACCACTACGGCAAGCGCGAGGCGCGCGCGGGCCGCAAAATGGGCCACGTCAACCGGCTGCTTTCAGAAGCGCCGAACTGAACAATAGATAGTTTGTGTACGTGGTGCCGGACCGCATTTCGCGTGTTATCCTCCATGGAAAAGTTGGAGGTAGCGTATGTACATCATCGAATACATCACGATGCCCAGCGGCCGGGGGAAACCGAGGTTCCATTCAGAGCTGGCTCTGGGTTCAACCGCCGAGGAAGCGCGCGATCAGGCGGACACCCACCTTCCCGTCATGTCGTCGAAGTACGGATCTTGCGGCTACCGCATATTCGACGACGAAAAACGCTGCATCGCGATGGGCCCGGAGGGCTTTCAAGACAGCTGAGGCATTCCGGCCAAATCTGGTTGTTCTGAAGTCTCTGGGACGCGGCCAAGCGCTTTAGCCGGATTGCCTTATTGGCCCGGCTTTGATATAGCGCCGAGCAGATTTTCGAGACGAGCGCGGCGGCGGAAGCCTCTGCGCCGTTTTCGTGCTTCCGGACATCATCGAAATCGATAGAGGAAACAACGGCTTGCAGGTTCTCGTTCGCGACAACAATGTCGACCAGGCGCTGAAAGCGCTCAAGAAGAAGCTTCAGCGCGAAGGCGTTTTCCGCGAGATGAAGCTTCGCGGACACTTCGAAAAGCCCTCGGAAAAACGCGCCCGCGAGAAGGCGGAAGCTGTCCGTCGCGCCCGCAAGCTCGCCCGCAAAAAGCTGCAGCGCGAAGGCCTGCTGCCCGGCAAACCGGCACCGGCACGCGGTGGTGCAGCGGGTGGTCGCGGTGGCCCCGGTGGCGGCAACCGTGGCGGCTTTGGCGGTGGTCAAGGCGGCGGTTTTGGCGGCGGCCAGGGTGGCGGCTTTGGCGGCGGCCAGGGTGGCGGCGGCAACAGCTTCTGATCACGAGCTTTGCGCGCTCCAGCGCAGCATTGAACGGCCCGGGTATCACCCGGGCCGTTTCATTTTTTGAACACCACGCTGTTGCTTACTTGCGCGCCGCGATTTTGCCGGCGCGTAGACGATCGATCCAATCGTTGATGCGCTCGAAGGACCCGAACAGGTAGTGATCGTCGTGGTCGGCGCCTTTCAGCACCGCGATCTCCTTGGGCTCGTTCGCAAGCTCGAACATCCGGCGACCCATCGCGACCGGCACGATGCGGTCCTTCTCGCCATGCAGAATGAATATTGGGACGTGAACGCCGCGTATGTAGCGGCTGCTCTCGTAGCGGTCGAGAAGCAGCAGGCCGACCGGTAGCCAGGGATAGAGTTCGCGCGCGCGGTCCAGTACCGAGGTGAAGGGGCTATCCAAAATGACGGCTGAGACGGGTTTTTCTTTCGCGACCTGCAAGGCGACGCTCGTGCCGAGCGACTCTCCATAGATGATAATGTCCTGCGGGCTGACGCCCTCACGTCGCAAGGCATCGTAGGCGAGTTTCGCATCCGAGACGTTTGCCGTTTCAGACGGCGACCCGGTTGAGCCGCTGTAGCCGCGGTAAGCGAGCATGAACATGCCACGACCGCGATTGAGATATTGCGGATACGCTCGCGGCGCACCTCAAGCGCGGCGCCGTTGCCGTGGAAATAGAGCAGGGTTGGCTGCCCGGGCTTTGCTTTTTTGTACCAAGCGATCAAGCGCGCGCCATCCGGCGTATCGATGATACGCTCCGCCACGTCGGGCAGATCCGCGTCGGCCGGTGCGGTGCGCGTCGGGTCCGGAAAATATAGAAACGCGCGTTGCCCGAAATACATGCCCGCGCAGATGAGGGCATAGATCACAAGCAGCACGACGAATGCGGTCTTCATTACGGCCTTCGTGTCGGCGGATTGAGGGCGCGACGGAGCGAGGTGCGACTAACCCCGAACCAGATATCCGATGCGGTTGCCATCGCGGACGCGCACGGATTCGAGCGCCTGAAAGATATCGAGACCTTGCATAGGAAAGCCGGTTCTTTCGACATGATCACGCTCGAGCGCCTGCATCTCGTGGTAGATGGGCTCGGCCGTCTTGTGAAGCATGGCGACGGCGGCAATCGTTTTGCGCGACATGTTTGAGGGCACGCGCGGAAAGAGCGACTCCAGCATCCGCTTGGCGTTGTCGGAGAAGTGGGACGCAAAGCGGCCAAGTATGGACACGAGCTTCACAGCCGGAGTTTCCTCGAAGCGGTAGCCGTAGCGATCCATCCATTCGAAGATCTTGTCCATCGTGAAGTCTTGCAAGCGGACGTTCGATGTCTCGCTGTAATCCTGCCACTCGGCGACAAGGTCGAAGCCGGGTTCCAGGTCGATATCGGCAGGCGCGAAGGTAAATTCCGCCGCCACGCCGATACGATCCAGGAAGTCGCGGTTCTTCATAAAGATCCGCGTCGGGTAGGTCGGCATTTCGTATTCGTCGTCGCTCGCCTTGCCGTAGGCGAGCCGCACGAGCTTGGCGCAGAACAGGTTGGGGC
>CADECN010000167.1 GCA_902825785.1 uncultured Hyphomicrobium sp.
GCGTCGACATACAGTGCCGGCAGTCTTGCCAACCTTGCCCGGCCGTTGCGCGTCCAAGGTCGGTGTCCTTTCGAATATTCCGTGCTCGTTTTCAGGCAATGCATTTTGGGAGTTCGCAGATGTCCGGCGTCAATGGATCTCGCCCCGCTTTCAACATCGGCATCGCAATGGCGGGGGCAGTTTCGGGCGGCGCATATTCCGCCGGCGTGTTCGATTTCCTGATCGAGGCATTGGACGAGTGGCAGAAGGCCAAGGACTGGGGCGACCTCGTTCCGGACCACGAAGCGTTCATTTCAGCGATGTCGGGTACATCAGCCGGCGGCATTACGGCTGCCATGGGGCTCGCTTCAACCGCGGCCGGGGTTCGCGCGGTGGAAGAGCCCGCGGTCAACCCGAACCAGTCGCGGCCCATCAAAAGGACTTTGCCGGAACTCTATGACATATGGGTCAAGAAGGTCCGCCTGTTCGATAGCCCCGGCGATGACAAAGGGAGCGCCAAATCCGATACGATACCGGCGCTGCTCGACACCTACGACATCCGTCCAGGCGGCGCACCCGACTCGCTGCTCAACAGCGACGTGCTGACCAGCATCGCGCGCGACGGCCTTTCGGCTATTGCGGCCACCGGCAAGAAGCACAAATTTCTCACCGACCCGCTGCATCTCTTCCTGACGCACACAAATCTCGATGGCGTCCCCATCCCGATCGATTTTCTGGAAGGAGACGGCTACACGATGATGATGCATGAGGGGCGGGCGCATTTCGCGGTGCGCGGCATCGGCGCGAGAGATTATCCGCCTGAGTGCAAATGGCTGAAGGAATGGGACGATCACGGCATCAACATCAACCTCTCCGAGCTTCGCAAGCTTAGTGCGGCTCGCTCTGATCAGCCCCTTCGTGAGCCGTTCGAATCCTACGCGCAGGCGGCGCTGACCACGAGCGCATTTCCGTTCGGGTTCTCGGCACGGCGCGTCATCGTGAACACCGCGAAGACGCGCGTCGGCGCGCTGCCATTTGCAGGCAGCCTTTTCACCGAAAGACTGAAGACGCAGGTGTCGGGTTTTTATCCGCGACCAGAGAGTGATAGCCTCGCACACTATGTTTGCGTCGACGGCGGCGCCTTGAACAACGAGCCGTTCGAAATCGTTCGCTGGGCCATCAAGCATTCGGAAGAAGGCAACAATGTCCGCGATCCGGAGCGCGCCAGCCGCGCCGTAATCCTTATTGCACCATTCCCGCCCGCGGCCGGCGACAAGGCTGCAGATCTTGCCAAAGCCGATCGCGACATCAGCTTAGGCAAAATCGGTCGGGCGCTGGTTCCGGCTCTCCTCAATCAGGCGCGGTTCAAGGCCTCGGACCTGATTGCCGCATCGGATCCGAACGTTTACAGCCGCTACTTGATCTCGCCCAAGCGCGCCGGCAACTCGACAGATCCGGCGCTTGCGAGCACGTCGCTTTACGCGTTTGGCGGTTTCTTGGACGAGCAATTCCGGGAACACGATTTCCAACTCGGCCGTCGCAACTGCCAATGGTTCCTGCGCAAGCATTTCACCCTGGACCAGAAAAATCCGGTGTTCGGAGCCGATGCCCGGCGCCGCTTCTCAGCGGTCGAACCGGCCGACCCGAAATTTCGCTGCGATCCGACGCAATGGCCGATCATACCACTGGTCGGCACGGCTGCCGTTGAGGTGCCGGAGCCGGAAGACTGGCCGAAGTTCGCGTATCACAAACTGCGCGTGCTGCGCGAGGCGCTGCGCAAGCGTCTCGATCTGCTGGCGGCCAGCTATACAGCGCAGTTCTTCGGCAGCTACGCGGGATTGCGTTCGGCCCTGCGAATTTCCTGGTGGCACAACCGCACGGCAATCGTGGATGCAATAATGCAGGTCGTCCACGACCAGCTGCGCGACTTCAAGCAGCTCGGTGAGCCGGCTCCGCAGACGCTGATGGAGCGTCTATCGGACATCGTGCGTCGTCCATGGGTGGTCGCAGGTGCGATCGCGGCGATGTTTTTCGTGTTCATCGTCTACCAGATGCTGACGGATCAGATGACGCCGTGAGCGAGATGGCGCGTTTTCGTCGTCTTACTCGAGATTGAAGACGCGGGTCGGGTGCAGGGCGCCCTTGTCGAGTTCGCCGAGCGCGATCAGGCGGCCCTTCGAAGTCGCATAGGCGGGGCCTGTCATGATGGGCGCGTCGCGGCCGCGGATCAGTACCGGCTGTCCACGCGTAAGGCTCGCCGCGTCCGATTGCGAAACGAGCAACTCCGGCAGTTCCTGCAATGCGGCTTCGACCGGCGTGAGCAGGCGAAGAACCGCATCTGCGCCGCCGGAGGACGCCGCGTCCGATATTTCTTCCAACTTCAGCGACGAGGCTTCGTCGAAGGGTCCGACGCGGGTGCGACGGAGCGCGATGACGTGACCGTAGCAGCCGAGAAGCCGGCCGATGTCGCGGGCAATCGCGCGCACGTAGGTGCCCTTGCCGCACTCGGCCTCGAACACCGCCGTCGCCTCGTCAGGCTGGTCGACAAGTGCCAGCCGATCGATGATCACCGTGCGGGCCTCCAGGACGACGGTTTCGCCGTCGCGCGCCAGGTCGTAGGCGCGGGCGCCGTCGATCTTGATCGCCGAATAGACCGGCGGCACTTGCGATACCTCGCCGCGAAAGCGCGGCAGGATCGCCTCGATATCGGCGCGTGATGGGCGCTTGTCGCTGGTTGCGGCCACGGCGCCTTCGGTGTCGTCGGTCTCCGTCTCGGCACCCCAGCGCACGGTGAAGCGATAGGCCTTTTCGCCGTCAACGGCGAAGGGGACCGTTTTTGTCGCCTCGCCGAGCGCGATCGGTAGAATACCGGTTGCGAGCGGGTCGAGCGTGCCGGCGTGACCGGCTTTTTGAGCATCGAAGGCACGGCGCACCGCGCCAACAGCCTGCGTGGATGTCATGCCGACCGGCTTGTCCAACACGACCCAACCGTGCACCGGACGACCTTTTTTCTTGCGAGCCATGGCTAGTTCTTCTGCGTGTCCTGGCGGACTTTGGGGCTGTCGAGCAACCGGTCGATGCGAGACGCTTCCTCGAAGGTTTCGTCTTCGCGGAAGCGCAGGTCGGGCGCGTATTTGAGATTGAGAGCGTGCGCGACCTCAGCGCGAATAAACTTCTTGTTTTGCGTCAACGCCTCGATCACGGGCGCAATGTCCTGACCGCCGAGCGGCATGACGTAGACGGTGGCGAGCTTCAAGTCAGGCGAAAGACGAACCTCGGGAATGGTCACGACGTGGGAGGCCAAGACGTCGTCGTGGATTTCACCGCGCACGAGCATCTCGGCGAGCTTGTGTCGGATCAACTCGCCGACGCGCAACATGCGTTGCGATGGACCGGCCTGGGCCGGCTTGTGGTCTTTTTTCGCCATTCATCTCCGCTGCGGGATCGGACCGCACACGGCCTCTTCAATGTTTGCCAGAAATATTTGCCAGACAAATTTAATCGAGAACGTCTCTAGAGAGAACGCGCGATGATCTCGACCTGGAAGCATTCGATCTGATCGCCCTCACGCAGATCCTGGTAGTTCGCGAACGACATACCGCATTCCTGGCCGGCGACGACTTCCTTCACGTCATCCTTGAAGCGTTTAAGGATCGAGAGCGAACCCTCGTGAATGACGACGTTGTCGCGCAGCAGGCGAACCTTGGATCCGCGCTCCACCTTGCCTTCGGTGACGAGGCAACCCGCAACCTTGCCGATCTTCGAGATATTGAAGACCTGCTTGACCGTGGCGTAGCCCAGGAAGATCTCGCGCTTGGTCGGCGCCAGCATGCCCGACATGGCCGCTTTCACGTCATCGACCAGATCGTAGATGATGTTGTAGTAGCGGATTTCGATGCCCTGCTGATCGGCGGAGCGCTTGGCCTGCTCGTTGGCGCGAACGTTGAAGCCGATGATGACCGCGTTCGATGCCGATGCGAGCGCGACGTCGGATTCGGTGACGCCGCCGACGCCGGTGTGGACGACGCGTGCGATAACCTCGTCGGTGCCGAGCTTTTTGAGCGCGCCGACGATGGCTTCGACCGAGCCTTGAACGTCACCCTTGATGAGAAGCGTGAACTCCTTCTGACCGGCAGCGTCCTTGAGCTGCTGCATCATTTGTTCAAGCGTGCTCTTGGAGCCGGCCGAGCCTAACGTCTCACGACGCTTGCGGACGCGATAGTCGGTGATTTCGCGAGCGCGCGCTTCGTTTTCGACGACGGCGAACTGGTCGCCGGCCTCGGGCGCGGAGTCGAATCCGAGTACCTCGGCAGGAACCGAAGGACCTGCACGCAGGATATGCACGCCACGGTCGTCCAGCAGAGCGCGGACGCGGCCCCAGGCCATGCCTGCGACGATGATATCGCCGACCTTCAGCGTGCCACGCTGCACGAGCACGGTGCCGACCGGACCACGACCGCGCTCGAGCTTGGCTTCGATCACGATGCCTTCGGCCGAGCGACCGGGGTTCGCCTTCAGGTCGAGAATCTCGGCCTGCAGGTGGATCGCCTCAAGAAGCTTGTCGAGGTTGGTGCGCTTCAATGCCGAGACCGGCACGTCGAGCGTATCGCCGCCCATGCTCTCGACCACGATTTCGTGCGATAGCAGTTCGGTGCGCACGCGGTTGGGGTCAGCCTGCGGTTTGTCGATCTTGTTGATGGCAACGATGATCGGCACGCCGGCCGCCTTGGCGTGATTGATGGCTTCAACCGTCTGGGGCATCACGCCGTCGTCAGCGGCGACGACGAGCACGACGATGTCCGTCACCTTGGCACCGCGCGCGCGCATGGCGGTGAAAGCTTCGTGGCCCGGCGTGTCGATGAAAGTGATCTTGTCACCATTCGATGCCTGCACCTGGTAGGCACCGATATGCTGCGTGATGCCGCCGGCCTCTCCGGCAACGACGTTGGCCGAGCGGATCGCATCCAGAAGTGACGTCTTGCCGTGGTCGACGTGGCCCATGATGGTGACCACAGGCGCGCGCGACTCGAGCGCGACGTCGTCGGCATCCTTCTCGCCGACAAAACCGATTTCAACGTCGGCTTCCGAAACGCGCTTGGATGTGTGGCCGAATTCCTGGGTGATGAGTTCGGCCGTATCGGCGTCGATCACATCGGTGATCTTGTGCATTGCGCCTTGCTTCATCAGGTATTTGATCAGGTCGACCGCGCGCTCCGTCATGCGGTTCGCGAGCTCCTGAATGGTGATCGCTTCCGGGATCACGACCTCGCGCGCGATCTTTTCGCGCGACTGCTGAATGCCCATCGCCTTCAGCTTTTCCTTCTCTCGCTTGCGCTTCAGAGAGGCAAGCGAGCGCTGCTGAGCTTCGCGATCGAAGTTCGTAATCGAGATTTTCTGACGCGCGCTGCGATCATCGTTGACCTTGACCGGTACGCGGGCGACCTTGGCGCCGCCGGGACCGGTGCGCTTGCGGCTTTCTTCCTCTTCGATTTCCTTTGCCAGGCCAATCCGCGGCGGCCGCGCGGGCTTTTCGACCGCGGGTGGTTCCGTTGTGGCGCCGCCGCGACGCGCCGTCACCGGCAATTCGATCTCACGCGGGCGACCGGCCTCGCGCGGCATGAATGCGGTGCCAGCCGGACGTGAGGTCGGTCGCTGGAACGACGGGCGCTGCGAAGATTCGCGTGCGGGCGCGCCGGCCTCGCGCGGCGTCGGCGCGGGACGTTCCCGCACTGGCTGTGGTACGGCGGCTGTCGGCGGCGGTGGCGCGGACGGCGCGGCAGCAGGTGGCGGCGGTTCGGGAGCAGCTACGGGCTCGGGCGGACGCACCGGCTCGAAACGCACTTGCTCGACTTCTATCGTTGCCGTTTGCGCGTTGGCGCGGGCGGCGCGCAGAGCGCGATCTTGCGCGGCGCGCTCGGCGCTGGAGAAGTTACGCGCGGCCGGTGTGTTAGCCGGCGGCTGAGCGGCGACGGGCGGAGCAGGGGGTGGAGACACGGGCTGTGGCGCCACCTTCTCGGGAACGGACAGAGGCGCGAGCTCGGCGACATCACCGGGACCGGACAACTTGCGCGTCTTCTTCTTTTCTACGACGACCGACTTCGAACGCCCATGGCTGAAGTTCTGCCGCACGTGACCCGACTCGACAGTCCGCTGCAGCGACAGCGGCTTGCGCGCACCGACGCGAATTGTCTTATCGGATTGGTCGTTGGAATCCGTCATTCGATATCCGTTTCAGCCTTCGTTTTCGTTTCGTCGAAACTTTGAAAAGCGGTCTCCGAAGAGGCTCGGTAGCGCGACAAGCGCTCCCAATCCCTCAGAAACCGCTCGGCCAGTCCTCCGGGTGTGAGGGCAGCATGTACCACACTTGGCCGGCCGATGGCCAAGCTGATTTCATCAATGCTAAGGGTCTCGGCGACTGGCGCCGGCCGGCCGCTAGAGGCTTGGATCGCCTTGAACTTACGGTCCAGCTTGCGCCGGCCGTCCAAAGCCGCGTCGCTGCCATGCAGCAGAATGGCAACGGTGCCCTTTTCCAGGGCGGCGTCGACCTGCTGGAAACCGGCAACAACCTGTCCCGCCTTATTGGCAAGCGAAAGAGTGTCCATGAATCGTCGCAGCAGCAGTCCGTCGACGCGGTCGGCAAGGTCGGACGGGACGTCGACCGGTTCCTTGAGGCTGCGTGCGAAAGCCTTGGAGGCCACCGCCTTCGCCACGATATCTCGTCGGGCCGTCACCCAGACGCCGCGGCCGGGCAGGCGCTTCTCCAGATCGGGCACGATGTCGCCTGTCGGAGACAGAACGAAGCGGATCAGCGCGTCGGCGCCAGCAACCTCACGCGTGACGGCACACTGACGCTCCGGGCCCTCCAGGGAGCCCGCGTCAGGGGGAAGTCGTTGCTGTCGCTTCGCTGCCACGCCGGTTGCTGTGCCTCTCCGCGCATCGCCGTTAACCTTGGACGCCGGCTTCTTCGCCGGTTGCGTCCTCGGTGGTTACTTCTGCTGCCGGTGCCGGTGCCTCGATCCAACCAAGTTGGACGCGGGCTGCGGTAATCATTCCTTCGACGTCGGTGCGCGACAGCTCGAAGCCGTCAAGAATGCCCTTGTGGCGTACCGGCTCGGCGTCCTTCTCCTTCTTGCGCTCGGTCCAACCGATGAGGTCGTCGGTCGCGCAGTCGGCAAAATCCTCGACCGTTTTGATGCCGCCCTCGCCAAGCGACACCATCATGGCGGTGGTGACGCCGGGAATTTCGGACATCTCGTCGGCGACGCCGAGTTCGCGACGCTTGGCATCGCGTTCGGCCTCCTGCTGCTCGAGATACTCGCGTGCGCGGCTCTGGATCTGCTCGGCGGTCGCCTCGTCGAAGCCCTCGATGTGGGCGATTTCCGACAAATCGACGTAGGCCACTTCCTCGATTGTCGCAAAGCCTTCTGTGACGAGAAGCTGGGCGATGACCTCGTCGACATCGAGCGAATCCATGAGCAACTGCGTGCGCTCGGCAAATTCCTTCTGGCGACGCTCGCTCTCTTCCTGCTCGGTCAGGATGTCGATATCCCAACCGGTGAGCTGGGAGGCGAGGCGCACGTTCTGGCCGCGCCGGCCAATGGCGAGCGAAAGCTGAGCTTCCGGCACCACCACTTCGATGCGGTTGGAATCCTCATCGAGCACGACCTTGGAAACCTCGGCGGGCGCCAGCGCGTTGACGATGAAGCTCGCCGCATCGGGGTTCCACTGGATGATGTCGACCTTCTCGCCCTG
>CADECN010000168.1 GCA_902825785.1 uncultured Hyphomicrobium sp.
TGCGGGATTCTACAGCGAACCCGTCTCCTTTGCTTTTCCGCCGGCATTCATGAAAGAGGCCCGCATCAGGGTCGCGGCCGAATGGCAGCAATCCGATCTGGAGGCTGTGCGAAGTCTCATCGCGTCAGGGAAGCTGTCGCTCGACAATCTCATAACGCATCGAATGCCTGCAATCGACGCGCAGCAGGCTTATCGCACCGCGTTCGAAGATCCCAACTGCCTGAAGATGATTTTGGATTGGAGTGCCGCCGTATGAGCAGCTGTGCGAGTGCAAACCTGCAGTCGACGTCGCGCCGGTCGATGGTCGACTATTTGCGGGAAGAAGCCGCTGTCGAACCCGACCCTGTCGCAACTGGCGCGCCAAAAAAAGAAACGCAGATCATTGCGATCTACGGCAAAGGCGGCATCGGCAAAAGTTTTACGCTGGCAAACCTTTCTTACATGATGGCGCAACAGGGAAAGCGCACTCTGCTTATCGGTTGCGACCCCAAAAGCGATACCACGTCCCTTTTATTCGGCGGACGCGCTTGTCCGACGATCATCGAAACATCGTCCAAGAAGAAGCTGGCCGGTGAAGACGTAAAAATCGGCGACGTCTGCTTTAAGCGCGACGGCGTGTTCGCGATGGAGCTGGGGGGCCCCGAAGTCGGACGTGGATGCGGTGGCCGCGGAATTATCCACGGGTTCGAGTTGCTGGAGAAGCTCGGCTTCCACGAGTGGGGCTTCGATTACGTGCTGCTCGATTTCCTCGGCGATGTCGTGTGCGGCGGCTTCGGGCTGCCGATTGCGCGCGACATGTGCCAGAAGGTGATCGTCGTAGGATCCAACGATCTTCAATCGCTCTACGTCGCGAATAACGTCTGCTCGGCGGTCGAGTATTTCCGAAAGCTCGGGGGCAATGTCGGCGTCGCCGGCATGGTCATCAACAAGGATGACGGCACAGGCGAGGCTCATGCGTTCTGCGGCGAGGTCGGCATTCCGGTCTTGGCAGCCATTCCCGCGCACGAGGACATTCGGCGCAAGAGCGCAAATTACGAGATCATCGGCAAGCCTG
This sequence comes from uncultured Hyphomicrobium sp., assembly GCA_902825785.1. Lineage (GTDB taxonomy): Bacteria > Pseudomonadota > Alphaproteobacteria > Rhizobiales > Hyphomicrobiaceae > Hyphomicrobium_B. Next base: position 1,055 of record CADECN010000168.1, read on the forward strand.
GCGGTCAGTGGAGCGCGCTTTTCGAAGGGCTGGCTGAAAATGTTGCCCAAGCCCCTCCCGTGCGCCCGACACCCCTGACGCAGGATGGCTTGCTCGGCCTTTTCAAGGGCGAAGCTGTTGGCCGCGGCGTTGAGCTTCAACCGGCGAGCATCGAGGACATGTGCGGCGGCACGGTCCAGAACAAGCCATCGCTCGAAGTTGTCTACGAAACGGTTTGAACCAGGAGCGACACCATCAGCATGATGGATCGTGAGCACACATCCGGCGACGGCGCGAAAGGCGAAATCATCTACGATTCCGCGGCGTCCTCACCTGTGGAGCAAAATACCGGCACCGGACACCCGCCATCGGACAAAGTAGTCGAGCCATCCTCTCGCGTTGCAAAAGCGCAAAGCGATGGCGTTGGTTGCCACAGCAAAGACGAGATGCGCCGGGCTGCTGCCGCAGCGGGCAACAACGAGCTTATGGCGCAGCTGTCGAAAGATTACCCGATCGGTCCGCACGATCAGCCGCAAAGCATGTGCCCCGCCTTCGGATCGCTTCGCGTCGGGCTGCGCATGCGCCGGACGGCCACCGTTCTCTCGGGCTCGGCATGCTGCGTCTACGGCTTGACCTTCACATCGCATTTCTATGGCGCACGGAGATCCGTCGGCTATGTGCCTTTCAATTCCGAAACGCTTGTGACGGGCAAACTGTTCGAGGACATCCGCGAGGCTGCCTTCAAGCTCGCCGACCCAGACCTCTACGACGCCGTCGTGATCATAAATCTGTGCGTTCCGACCGCGTCCGGTGTTCCCTTGAAACTCCTGCCTCCCGCGATCAACGGCGTTCGCATCATCGGCATCGACGTTCCGGGTTTCGGCGTGCCAACCCACGCAGAGGCAAAAGATGTGCTCGCCGGAGCGATGCTGAAGTTTGCACGCACGGAAGCGGGTGACGGCCCGGTCCAGGCACCGCGCGGCGGCAAGTCTGAGAAACCGACAATCACGCTTCTCGGCGAGATGTTTCCGGCCGATCCCATTGGCATCGGCATGTTGCTCGAGCCGCTCGGTCTGGCTGCAGGACCCGTCGTTCCGACGCGCGAATGGCGCGAGCTTTACGCCGCGCTCGACTGCGCTGCCGTGGCCGCCATCCATCCGTTTTATACGGCATCGGTCCGCGAGTTCGAGACCGCCGGCCGCAAGGTCGTCGGCTCTGCGCCCGTCGGCCACGACGGTACGGCCGCCTGGCTCGATCGCATTGGTGACGCGTGCGGTATCGCGCAGGAAAAGGTCGATACCGCGAAGAACCGGATTCTGCCGGTCATTCGCGCCGCCCTGGCGAAGATACCGGTGAACGGCCGCATAACGCTCTCGGGCTACGAAGGCTCGGAGCTACTGGTTGCGCGCCTTCTGGTCGAGAGCGGCGCGGACGTCCGATACGTCGGCACGGCGTGTCCGCGCACCTGCTGGTCGGAAGCCGACCGCGAATGGCTGGATGCCAAGGGCATTCGCGTCACATATCGCGCGTCGCTCGAGCAGGATCTGGCCGCGCTTGCCGAGTTCGAGCCGGATCTGGCGATTGGCACCACTCCGGTCGTGCAGAAGGCCAAGGAGTTGGCGATCCCCGGCCTCTATTTCACGAACCTGATTTCCGCTCGCCCGTTGATGGGTCCGGCCGGAGCAGGCTCTCTCGCCCAAGTCGTCAATGCCGCCATAGCGAGCAAATCGCGCTTTGACAGCATGAAGGCGTTCTTCGGCGGCGTCGGTGAAGGATACGCTTCCGGCATATGGGAGGAGGTGCCGAAAGACAATCTGGCATTCCGCGCCGAACAGAAGCGCCGCCTCGAAAAAGAGGCGAAGAAGCGCAAGGCCGAGGAGATGATCTGATGCTCATCCTCGACCATGATCGCGCGGGCGGCTACTGGGGCTCGGTGTACGTGTTCACCGCCGTCAAGGGCCTGCAGGTCATCATCGACGGCCCGGTGGGATGCGAAAACCTGCCGGTGACGTCAGTTCTGCACTACACCGACGCGCTGCCGCCGCACGAGCTGCCGATCGTCGTTACCGGGCTTGCCGAGGAAGAACTTGGAAAGAAGGGCACCGAAGGCGCCATGCGCCGGGCCCACAAGACACTCGATCCCGGCCTGCCGGCGGTTGTCGTAACCGGATCAATCGCTGAGATGATCGGCGGCGGCGTCACGCCCGAAGGCACCAATATTCATCGCTTCTTGCCGCGCACAATCGACGAGGATCAGTGGCAGAGCGCGAACCGCGCAATGACGTGGCTTTGGACACAGTACGGGCGAAAGAAGATCCCCGCGCGCCCTGCACGCAAGGATGGCGAAAAACCTCGCGTCAATATCATCGGACCGATCTACGGTTGCTTCAATACCTGGTCAGATCTCGCTGAGATCCGCCGGCTGATCGAGGGCATCGGCGCGGAGATCAACATGGTCTTTCCGCTGGGAACGCATCTGGCCGATGTCGGGAAGCTGGTCGACGCCGACGCCAACGTCTGCATGTACCGTGAATACGGCCGCATGCTGTGCGAGGCGTTAGAGCGCCCGTACCTTCAGGCTCCGATCGGTTTGCATTCGACCACGAAGTTTCTGCGGAAGCTCGGCGAAATACTGGAGCTTGATCCCGAGCCCTTCATCGAGCGGGAAAAGCACACGACGATCAAGCCGCTTTGGGATCTGTGGCGATCCGTGACGCAAGATTTCTTCGGCACCGCGAGTTTCGCGATCGTGGCGAATGAAACCTATGCGCGCGGCGTGCGCAACTTCCTCGAAAACGATCTCGGCCTGCCCTGCAACTTCGCTTTCGCCCGCAGCGCCGGCGTGAAGCCGGACAACGATGCGGTGCGCAAAGCGATACGTGAGAAGACCCCGCTGATCATGTTCGGCAGCTATAACGAACGGATGTATCTGGCCGAGATTGGCTCTCGAGCCACTTACATTCCTGCGTCTTTCCCTGGCGCCGCCGTGCGACGGCATACCGGCACACCTTTCATGGGGTATGCGGGCGCCACGTATCTACTGCAGGAAGTGTGCAACGCGCTTTTTGATGCGCTGTTCCACATTCTTCCGCTCGCCACCGACATGGACAAGGTTGAACCGACGCCTGCGCGCGTGGCGTCGCAATTGCCGTGGGATGACGAAGCCAACAAGGCGTTGGAAGACATCCTGGAGACTTACCCCATTCTCATTCGCATATCGGCCGCCAAGCGACTGCGCGACATGGCGGAAAGCGATGCCCGTCGGACGGGAGAAGAGCGCGTGACCGCCGTTCGTGTTGGTTCGGCGCGCGCCCAATTCGCGGAAGGTCGAGCGGCATGAGCAAACGCAGCGACTTATCGGGACCAGGGAGGCACCAATGGCTGTAGCCCATTTGGAAAGAGCGGCGCTGCCGGAGAGATCCGACGGCAAAAAGCGCGGCATCGAGTACCGCCTCATCTTCTTGATCACTTTCGGCATCTTTCTCATTGCCGCCCTTGTCGAGCTTCTCCTGCCTTGGCGCTGGTTCGCGCCGCGCCGGGCGGGTGAGGAGCGAGCCGGTTCGATCTTTGCTCAGGCAAAGGAGAGCGCCGGCCGCTGCACGGCCTACGCCTTCATGGGCTAGGCCGAATAGTTCTGCCCGGGTTCCGGGCGGATCGGCCGGAGCCGAAAGGCAATGGCCAAACCCAGCCGCACGGGATTTGTGCGGTAACGTTAGGACGATCCGAAGGGAGAACTCTTAATGGCAATTGATGACAGGCGAACCGGATCGTTGTCCGGGCTCACCGAACAGGAAGCGAAGGAATTTCACTCGATCTTCATGACGAGCTTCATCCTGTTCACCGTCGTCGCCATCGTCGCTCACATCCTCGTTTGGATGTGGCGTCCCTGGCTTCCCGGACCGAACGGCTACGTCTCGCTGGATGACGGCTTAACAACCGTTGCCAGCTTGCTGTCGACGTTCGTCGCATAGGGAGGACAGAGACATGTGGCGACTTTGGCTATTGTTCGATCCGCGTCGCACGCTGATCGCTCTATTCACGTTCCTGTTTGCGCTGGCACTGATCATTCACTTCATATTGCTCAGCACAAGCCGGTTCAACTGGCTAGAGGGTCCAGGTGCACCAGCGGCACCGAAGGCGCAGCTCGAACAAGTGTTCCCGGATCTCGTCAAGCCAGCTTGATTAGATCTTGGGTTGCGCGACGTTCAAAAGGAATGGACGCGGCTCGTATCGCTGATACGACCCGTCCATTCGATACCACTCGCGGCTTCATGCCTGGAATCGGAGGAAGCGCCGATGGCGATGCTGAGCTTTGAAAGAAAATATCGCGTGCGTGGCGGCACTCTCATCGGGGGCGACCTTTTCGACTTTTGGGTCGGTCCGTTTTACGTAGGTTTTTTCGGCGTCACGACGATTCTCTTCACCATCGTTGGGGTGGCGATGATCTTGTACGGAGCATCGTTGGGGCCGACGTGGAATATCTGGCGCATCAGCATTAATCCGCCGGCGGAGAGCTACGGCCTCGCATTTGCACCGCTCAAAGAGGGCGGCATATGGCAGATCGTGACTGTCTGCGCCATAGGAGCGTTCTGCTCCTGGGCCCTGCGAGAGGTCGAGATTTGCCGGAAACTCGGCATCGGCTATCACGTGCCATTCGCTTTCAGCTTCGCAATTCTCGCTTACGTTACGCTCGTTGTGATCCGACCCGTTCTGATGGGCTCATGGCATCACGCGTTTCCATACGGGATCATTAGCCACCTCGATTGGGTATCGACCACCGGCTACTCGTACGGAAACTTCCACTACAACCCGGCGCACATGATCGCGATCACGTTCTTCTTCACGACGTGCTTGGCGCTCGCGCTACACGGCGGCGCCATTCTTTCCGCTGCAAATCCGGGGCGGCATGGCCCTGATCAAGAGCCCGTTAAGACGCCGGACCACGAGAACACGTTCTTCAGGGACACGATAGGTTATTCGATCGGCACCGTCGGCATCCACCGGCTCGGCCTTTTCCTCGCACTTTCGGCCGTCCTCTTCAGCGCCATTTGCATCGTGATCAGCGGCCCGCTTTGGGCAACTGGAAATCCGTGGGCGGACTGGTGGGACTGGTGGCTGCGTATCCCGATCTGGTCGTAAGCACGCAAGGGGAATTCCCATGGCTGACTATCACAACATATTCCACCAAGTTCAGGTCAGAGGACCGGTCGAATTCGGCGTGCCGGCCCGTCAAGAGGTCTGGAAGCGTCAGGGCCAACCCTTCTTCTCCTACTGGCTAGGAAAGTTGGGCGACGCGCAGGTCGGCCCGTACTACCTCGGCACGACGGGACTCATTTCGATCGTTTGCGGCATCATCGCGATCGAGATCATCGGGCTGAACATGCTGGCCTCGGTGAACTGGAATCCGATCGAGTTCGTTCGCCGCCTGCCGTGGCTTGCGCTCGAGCCGCCGCTGCCGGAGCACGGCCTGAAGATCTTCCCACCGCTCAAAGAAGGCGGCTGGTGGTTGATGGCTGGGTTCTTTTTGACGACGTCGATCCTGCTTTGGTGGGTCCGCATGTATCGCCGTGCGCGCGCGTTAAACATGGGAACGCACGTCGCCTGGGCGTTTGCGGCCGCCATTTGGCTGTACCTCGTGCTGGGTTTCATCCGCCCGCTGTTGATGGGAAGCTGGTCGCACGCCGTTCCGTTCGGAATTTTCCGTCACCTCGACTGGACGAACCAGTTCTCTTTGGATCACGGAAATCTCTTCTACAATCCGTTCCACATGCTCTCGATCGCGTTCTTGTACGGCTCCGCGCTGTTGTTCGCGATGCACGGCGCGACCATCCTGGCTGTCAGCCGCTATGGTGGAGATCGTGAACTTGAGCAGATCACCGATCGCGGAACAGCCGCCGAGCGCGCCGCTTTGTTCTGGAGATGGACCATGGGATTCAATGCGACGGTCGAATCCGTTCATCGCTGGGCTTGGTGGTTTGCAGTCCTGTGCCCCTTGACCGGCGGCATCGGAATCCTGCTTTCGGGAACGGTTGTCGACAATTGGTACGATTGGGGCATGAAACACGGCCTTGGTCCGACGACCTACTCGCCGTAGAGCGTTGTTGTTAAGCCATGTACCTATAGCGCGGCCGCCCTTGGGCGGCCGCGTTTGCTTTTGTCTTTATCGTATTCTGTTTGCGGCACGAGGCTGCGCCGCGCGCGCGAGGCAATAGGAAGTCGCCGCCAGAGCGGATACGCGGCTCTCAGTCCTCGAACATTGGCCGCTCCCTATACGGCGATGAACTGGGTTTCGCCACCGGACGAGCGCGTCATGACGATCCGCGGTAGGCGATGTTCGCGCTCAAGCGGCTTCATGTGATCGACGATCACGGACGCTCAGAAAAAGAAAATCCACCAACAAAAAACCGGCGGATGAAAATCCGCCGGTCGAAGTCGCCCTAGGTGATTGTCTGTTACTCGGCGGCAAGCCGAACATACGAACCGTTTGCGACAGGGCAAGCTTCCCAAAGCTCGGTCAATGCGGAGATCAGCTGGTCCATCTGCGCTGCGCTATGCACTGGCGAAGGCGTTAGCCGGATCCGTT
>CADECN010000169.1 GCA_902825785.1 uncultured Hyphomicrobium sp.
AGCAGGCCGAGCGGCGAGGTCACCGTCTTCAACCGGTTGGCCTTGTTGTAGGTGTAGGTGTACGCCACGCCCGAGCGCGTGTCGGTCAGAATGTTGCCGGCGCCGTCGTAGGTGAAGGCGCGCTGCGTCACGCCCGAGCGGATCACCGACTGCAGCAGGTTCGAACTACCGGCATAGCTGTAGGTGTCCGTCACGCCGGCGAGCGTCTCGCCCGTGCGATTGCCGACACCGTCATAGCTCCACGACCTCAAGCGACATTGAACTGTTCGATGATCTTTGTGATGACGTTCTGGAGCGCCATATCTGGATCAGGCGCGTTAATCTCCGTCAGCTCAAACGCGGGTTCGACCACAAGAATTTCGTGGTCCGCAGCTTCTTGCGCTTTGCTTCCCTGCGATAGCGGAAATGTAGGTTTGATACGGAACAAGTCATACCTAAAGACCCGGGCTGAGTAACTCCCCTGATCCCGACGACTCGCATCACCCTTCGAGTATACCTCTATTCTAAAGCAAAGAGGTTGAGACGCTTCTGGGACAGGCAAGTCATACTCCGCTACACACTCCAGTTTTCGAATCTGTTCCATGTCGAATCTCATCGGCAATCACATTGGCAGTGGCGCGGATAACACCCCCGCGGAGTTGATTGCGTCGCCTGACGCTTTGCCGCGCGGCAAGCTAGATACTCAGATTTTGAACTAGCTGGCCCACCAGTCACCCTCTCAGGACACACAGCCTTAGGGTCGATTTGTTGAACATTACATTGAGCGGTGCAAGTCCTCGTTTTCAGGCACTGGTAGATCGTAATTCCAATGCCAATACCGATACCAACCGCTGCTCCTGCTGGACCTGCAATCGCACCGCCTGTTCCGCCACCAATTGCGATCGCATTTCGTCCATCCGTATCCACATGCCTTAGCGGACTACTCAGGGCATAAGCGAACACACTCGGCCCATCCACAAACCCAAGCGGATCGGGCTGGGTGTAGCGGCCGAGGCTCGGGTCGTAGTGGCGATGCCAGTTGTAAGCGAGGCCCGCTTCGAGCTGGAACCACTGGCCCGGGAAGCGCGCGTTCAGCGTCTCAGCACCCGTAATGCCGTGCGGCGCGCCCCACGGCGTATAGAGCGCGGTCCACACGGATGCCTTGCTGCCGTCGGTCATCTTCGACCGCGCTTCGGATGCCCACCCGCATCCGCGCGCTCACAGGACGGTGCAGGTGATAGACGTGCACCATCAGCAGCTGCGGCGAGCCGGTATCGACGCCGGAGACGACGGCCAGCGGCCGGTCCACTTGCGCGCGCGATCCCCTCGTCGGCGCGATCTCCGCTTCGACGAGCCAGATGTACTCGCGCACGGTCTGACCCGAGGCGTTGACCTCGGCCAGCACGTTGCCCCACTGGTCGTAGACGTAGTGCGTCGTGCCATTGGCGGCGCCGGAGTTGGTAACGACTCGGCTCGCGAGCTGCGAGCGGCCGTTATAGGTGTAGGTGCCGAGCAGGCCGAGCGGCGAGGTCACCGTCTTCAACCGGTTGGCCTTGTTGTAGGTGTGGGTGTACGCCACGCCCGAGCGCGTCCGCAAGGCCTACGTCGGGGCTTTGGTCGACAAAGTCGAAGTTGGCGACGGCCACATCAGGATTTTTGGGCGGAAGGACGCGTTGCTGCAGGCGATGAGCGCGGCCAATGGCGTCAAAACTCCGGTTCGCAGTTTTGTACGCGGATGGCGCTCCCTACGGGAGTCGAACCCGTCTTTTCAGATTGAAAATCTGACGTCCTAACCGATAGACGAAGGGAGCGTCGGGCGCCGCCGAGCCTGCACCCTATAAGCGGCTTTGGGGTGCGTTGGCAAGCGCGCGAAAGCCCGCAATCACAGTCATGCTGACGCGGCGAATGTAACGCCAAATCACGGACTTGGGTCGATCACGGGCTTGGGTCGATCACGGACTTGGCTGGCACTTGCGCGGGTCGGCCACGTCCTCGATCGTCAACTCCACGCGGTCGCGCCCGCCCCAGGTGTCGCGCTTCAAGTGGCCGGCCACGTGCAGCGGCATGCCGCCGGCCGCCAAAAGGGCATCTCCGAGCGGCTGGCCCTTGGCGCGAAACGCGATGGCGTCGATGCGCGCGCCGTCACCGCCTTCCAGCATCACGCGTAAATGCGCCTCGCCGACCTCCTTGGCAAAGCGCACGCGATGCGCGGGCAGCACGAAGCGCGGCTGCGGGTTGCCCTGGCCATAGGGGCCCGCCTTCTCCAGCAGCGCCATCAGTTCGGTCGTCGCGCCAGACGCAACGATGGCGGCGTCGATGTCAAGCGAGGGCGCGGCGCGCACGATCGTTCCGGCACTCGACATCTCGGTTTTCAGAAATGCCTGCAGCGGCGCGAAGGCGTCGCGCGACACCGTCAGACCGGCCGCCATGGCGTGGCCGCCGCCCTTCACCAGCAATCCGGCGGCGACGGCGGCGCGCACCACCGCGCCCAGATCGACGCCGGCAATCGAACGCAGCGAACCGGTGCCGCTGTTACCTTCCCAGGCGATGACGCATGCAGGCCGTCCGAAGCGTTCCACGAGACGGCTCGCGACGAGGCCGACGATGCCCTTGTGCCAGGTCTCGGCGCCGACGACGATCATCACGCGGTCGGGGTCGTCGGTCACTTGGCGGTCGGCGGCGGCGATCGCCTCTTCCAGCATGCCGGCCTCGATCTGTTTGCGCTCTTTGTTCAAGCGGTCGAGCGTCTCGGCGATGCGCTGCGCGTCGAGCGCATCTTCGGCCGAGAGCAGACGCGCACCCAGCGCCGCGTCCCCGATGCGGCCGCCGGCATTGATGCGGGGCCCAAGTATGAAGCCAAGGTGATAGGGCGTCGGCGGCTGCGTCAGCCCGGCCGTGTCGGTCAACGCGGTGAGGCCGACATTGCCGCGCTCGCGCATGACCGCGAGGCCCTTCGTGACGTAGGCGCGGTTCAGGCCCTTGAGCGGCACGACGTCGGCGACGGTTGCGAGCGCGACGATATCGAGCTCGCCGAGCAGGTTGGGCTCGCGCGCGCCTTTATAGTGTCCGCGGCCGCGCAGCACGCGCGTCGTTGCGACCAGCACCATGAAGACGACGCCGGCGGCGCACAGATCGCCCAGTCCCGACACGTCGTCCTGGCGGTTCGGGTTGACGACCGCGTACACGTCGGGCAAGCGCTCATCGGCCTGGTGGTGATCGACGACGATCACGTCGGTTGCGAATTTTTTTGCCGAGGCAAGCGCGTCGAAGCTCGTGGTGCCGCAGTCGACGGTCACGATCAGCTTGGCGCCTTCCTTCACCAGCGTTTCAATCGCCGCGGCGTTGGGGCCGTAGCCTTCGAAGATGCGATCGGGGATGTAGATGCGCGCCGGCGTGTCGTGATGGGCGAGGAAGCGCGCGAGCAGCGCGGATGCGGATGCGCCGTCGACGTCGTAGTCACCGAACACGGCAACAGGCGTGCGCGCGACGATGGCGTCGGCCAAGCGCTCGGCCGCCTTGTCCATGTCACGCACCGTGCTCGGATCGGGCATCAGCGCCTTGACGGTCGGGTCGAGGAATACCGGCACATCGTCGAGCGCGACGTTGCGGGCGGCGAGCACGCGGCCCATCAGATCGGAGATGCCGTGGCGCTGGCTGATGGCAAGCGCGGTCGCGCGGCGGTCGGACGGCAGGCGCTCGCGCCAGGCGAAACCGCGCACGGAGGATGCGACGCCGAGAAACGGTGCGTCGGCGGTCTCGGTCATCGCGCCCGCATCGCGCGCACGTTTGCGAACCGCCCCCATACCCTTCGCTCCCCGCATCCCGTGTGTTCAAAGCACGGTTTTAGGCCGATTCGGCGCGGTTATTGGGGCACGCGGATGCAAATGGCCGTGTCGCCCACAACCGGAGACGGTCTGCGACGGTAGTACCTGAGATCAGTCGAGCTATTTCTTTTCGATCTTTTCTGTCGGTTCGCTCGCACCTATCGAAGCAATACGCTTGCGCGCGTGCTTGATGTGATCAGCCGCCTCTAATTTTTCAGGTGGGATTCCGCTCGCCTCGATCATGGTCTTGCGGACCATCTTGCCGATATCATGATGCGTTCGATTGGCCGCGGCTTTCGTGCTTATATCACCTTTTCGCAGCCGCTCTTCTGCCTGGGTCAGCCTGAAAAGGTTCGCCGCCAGTTCGGTACTCCCCATGCGATCGAGAACTTGATCCTTACCGCTGATGCCCTTGGCTTTCTTGATCCCATCTACATTCAAGCCGCCATACATGCCTTTGTAGCCTTCGGTCTGAAATATCGCGAAATCCTTGGGCGTTGTTATGCCGGATGCATGTGCTGCAGACGCAAGTCCTTTTTGCTGATCAGACACTTCATCTCGGATCAACACGCGCCGCTGATCTTCCGTCAGTGCCTCGAAGCTTTGATCAGCTATTTCCTGCCGGCGCGTTTGCTCGGCAAAATACCGCTGCGCGACGGCAATCGGAATTTTCGACGGATCGCCGTTCTCGGCGATCAAATAGCATGCGCGGCGGCTCAGGATGACGTCCTCTTGGGCGGGGCCACGTTTTGAAACTTTTCCCGCTTGGGAAAAGATTTCGTCCGGCTTCCAAGGCGCTTGACCATCCGCTCGAACGAAGTGACCAGCCGGATCGACTCCCGACTCTCTGCAGGAGTTCCACGCGCGTTGGATTACAGCTCTGAATTTCGCCCAGGTACCGTAATCAAATAGCTCTTGCAGGTCACGGCCGTACCAAAGCTCGGTTCCACTCTCTGTTTCGTACCGAGCAGCCTCGAAACCCTCCAGCAATATTTCGATCTGTTTTTCGGCATGACTTAAAGAAGAAAATTCTTGGGCCTCGCCAGATCCGGCATGGGTCGCTTCATCGAGCAAAGCCTTAGGTGCTGCAGGCCTATCGGACTTTTTCTTCGTCATGAATCGGCCCGCCTCGGTTATGCGTCTTCGATTTTTAGCCCCTGGTTATCGGCGGCCGTCGCGCATGACCTCCACGCGGTCCAGAAACATTAGAACGGGATCTCGTCGTCGAGGGCCTTGTCGAAGGATTTGCTCGATCCGCCGCCCGACTTGCCGCCGCGCTTGGGCGGCTCGCTGTAGCCGGAGCCGGAACCCGAGCCGAAGCCGCCGCTGTCGTAGTCACCGCCGCCCTGCTCCTGCATACCCGCGCCCGCGCCGCGTCCGCCGTCGAGCATCGTGAGCGAGCCGTTGTAGCCCTGGATCACAACCTCGGTCGAATACTTCTCGGCGCCCGACTGGTCGGTCCATTTGCGGGTTTGCAGCGCGCCTTCAATGTAGAGCTTGGAGCCCTTCTTCACGTACTGCTCGACGACCTTGCACAGCGGTTCGCTGAAGATCACGACGCGATGCCACTCGGTCTTTTCCTTGCGCTCGCCCGTTGCCTTGTCGCGCCACGTCTCGCTGGTGGCGAGCGACAGGTTGGCAATCGGGCGGCCGTCCTGCGTGCGGCGGATCTCAGGGTCCTTGCCGACGTTGCCGACAAGAATGACTTTGTTCACCGATCCGGCCATCTCAAACTCTCCTTGCAAAAATCTTCTAAAGCGCAGCTTGCACGCCAAACTTGCACGCAATCCGGCCGATCTCGCGGCCAACGCCGTTACCGGTGCGCCGCCCGCTTTCGACTTGATGCGCTCGAGTGCGCTCATGCACCCGCGCCGGCAGTGCGAATCTGCCGTGTTGTGCAGACACTATCAGCCAAGTTGCGCCGCGCCCGCCGATTGGACCGTTTGTCCACCGCCATCACGCGCTGGCGCGCGGCCAGACATTTTGTTCTGGTATTGTTCTAGTCATTCCCGGAGCGAAATTCAAGGGTGTTTTTGCCCTCGGCGAGCGCGACACACACTCACAGCGCAAAATAGTGGCCGTGGGTCATCGGCTTGACTGGGCAATAGCAGGCTGTATGGCGGTAGCAGGCCCGCGGCAGCTTGAGCCCCGGCAAGGACTGCCCAAACTCTATGGCACACTATAACTGCCTCAAATGTCCCGGTTACTGCTGCTCGTATCCGGTCATCGCGCTTACCAAGCGCGACATCGAGCGCCTCGCCCGTCATTTCGGCGTCTCGTATCAAACCGCCAAGCGGCGCTACACGCGCGAAGGGCATGGCTACAAATACTTGATGCGGCGCAAGGGCGACAAACACTTCGGCCGCATCTGCCAGTTCTTCGACACCAAAGAGCGGCGCTGCACGATCTACAAGGCGCGCCCGGCCGCCTGCCGAGACTATCCCGGCGTCAACACGCGCTGCGGCTATTATGATTTTCTCATGCACGAGCGGCGCGCGCAGAACGACGCCACGTTCGTCGCGATCACCAATCACAAAGACTGATCAGTGTACGGACGCGAGCGGGCGCCGCGCTTGCATGCGCCGATCAGCATCGCGCACGCGATCGCCGGCGTATGTGCGGGGCCGGTGTCCAGCGCGAGCGATCGAAAAAGATATCAAGGGACTACAAAAGACGAGCCCCGCCGGATCCGTCAGATCCGCGCGGGGCCAATTTCCGTCGATGGAGTGCCCAGACTAGAACCGGGCTTTTGATTTGAGGCCCTGACGCACCTTTACGGCTGTCATCCTCTTACGGGTTTTCCAAATTGTGAGTGTTGCAGCTATCGTGAGCGCGGCCAAAATCTCGAGTGCGCCCGTCAAACTGTTGACCTCGAGTTGATCAGTCGAGGTCCAGAAATCTTACCCGGTGGAGTCATCCGCCCTCCTCGATCTGTTTCAACTATGTGAGCCGCTGCGATAGCCAGCGATGCGTCGCCAGGGCTTTCGGTGACCGGGGAATTCATCAGAACCGGCGTTGCGGTCTGCGAACTCGCCACTCTCGTCACCTCCAGCAGAGGCTTCACAATTGGAAGAGTGGTCCTCTCAAGCCGCGCCGTCAAGATGCGACACGGGCTTTCCTCGATCACAATTCTTGATCACTTAGAAAGCCGCTGATTTCGCGGGTTCTTCAGTTGATCGGGCAGGCGTTATCGCATGGTACTTCGTTGCGGCCTTCAACCGTGCCTTTGAAGAGCGACACGGTTTCGCGCACGCATTTGCCGTTCTCCTTCACGACACGAACGATCGCTTCCTTCTGCTTGGCCTGGCACAAAACTTCGACGGTCGCCTGCGCGAGACGAAACGACTGCTGTGGCGCGAGCGTTTGCGCAACTTCACCCGCGAGAGCGCGGCCGACGATCATGTCGAGAAAGCCGGCGGTCTGCGCCGCAGGTTTCGGCAACTGATCAAAGGCGATCCATTCGTAGTTGGTCTGACCGTTGATCGCCGTCACCTTGATCGAGATGTCGTTCGTCTTGTTGCAAGAGCCAACCTCGACGCGCGACGTGTCGCTGACGGCCAGCGTGCTGTATTTGATCCGGCAGTCGACCTTCTTTTCAGGCAGCTCCGCCTGATTCCAGCGATGCTCAACCTGATTGAAGGGCACACCGTTCTTCCAGGAGAAATAGCGGTTGCGCTCTCTCGGGATCGCGGCCGCCACCGATCCGGCGAGAACGGCGAATGTGATGAACTTTAC
>CADECN010000170.1 GCA_902825785.1 uncultured Hyphomicrobium sp.
ATCAATCAATCCGTAGCGGGGCAGGGTGTAACGGTGAAGCGCGCGACCCTCGATGAACATGCGGTGGACGGCGGCATCGATACTTTCGGGCTCGGAGTCTTGCGCGAAGGCGGCGGCCATCGCTGCGCCGACCGAGGTCCCGCCGATCAAGTCGAGTTCTACACCGCAATCGCGTAGAGCCTTGTACACGCCGATGTGCGCCGCCGTCAGCGCCCCGCCACCGCAGGCGACGTAGCCGAGCGCCGTGCCCGTTAAAAAGCGCCAGAGACGTCCAAGGCTCGCGCGGTCCGACAATGCAACATGGTGGTGCATTGCCGGATCTCTGACGCTCAGCCAATGGCGCGTGCCCTGAACTACTCCTTTGCGGGCGTGGATGACCGCGAGACGTACCGAACCGCGGCGATGAATTTTGAGCGCGAACGCCTCGACCGGATTGAGTGGCACGGGCGCGCCGAGCGGATCGTCGAGGGGCGTTGCGACCAGTAGAATTTCGTCGGCGTGGCGGATCGCCTTTTCGCTCCACGGCGTCAGCGCGCGATCGGCGATGAAGATGACGCGGTCGTGGCGGGCCTCGAGGTCGTTCAGGATTTGCGTTGCGCTTTGGTCAGCGGGGCCAGCGCCGTTGAGCAGCGCCTGCGCGTCGCTTGCCTTCAGGAGGCAATTTCCCGGCTCCGCGGAGGCAAAACCTTGAAGAGCGGCGATGAATGCGTCTGGAATTGGCCGTTCGCCGGAAGCGATGACGGCGATCGTGCGCGGTGGCGGCGTCGCGCGCGAAGCGTGTGCGCCGGCTCTGAGTTTGCCGGCCTGTTTCGTTTGCGCGGCAAGCCGAGTGGCGAGAGTGGCGGTCACCGATTGCCAAATGGCCGGTGCGCGCTCCGCGAGTTCATCGAAGTCTTCGCGCGTCAGACGGACGACGACGCTGTCGCGTATGGCGCGCACGGTCGCGGTGCGCGCGCCGCCGGCAAAGAACGCTATCTCACCGATGGTCGCGCCATGTCCGATTTCCGCGACGGGATCGGGCTCACCTGCTATCTCGACGGCAAAGCGGCCCGATACGACGACGTAGAGAGCGTCGGCGGCATCGCCCTCACGCACGATATGAGTGTCGCGGGGGACGTTTATGGGGTCGAGACGCGCTTCAAGTTCCGCGATGGCGCCTGCATCGACATCCTTGAACGTCGCGACGGTCGAAAGGCTGAGTGGCGGAAATGACATCGGGACGCCCGTGGCAGGCCTTCTTTTTATGCCTGATATACCACGCGGCGCCCCGAGTTAGCGAAACAGCCGATCGAACAAGGTTGATGACGGGCAATCAGCCTGCGAGTGCCTCGACGTGCTCCCAGTTCACGAGATTGTCGAACCAGGCTTCTAGGTACTTCGGACGGGCGTTGCGATAGTCGATGTAGTAGCTGTGTTCCCACACGTCACAGCCTAGGATCGGCTTGGACCCGTGCATCAGAGGGTTCTCGCCGTTGGGAGTCTTTTGAACCTCGAGCTTGCCGTCCTTGATCGTAAGCCAAGCCCAGCCCGAGCCGAACTGGCCCTTGCCGGCTTCTATGAAATCGGTGCGGACTTTATCGAAGCCGCCATAGCCATCGACGAGTTTCTGGATGCTGCCGGGGAGCTTGTTACCGCCGCCGCCCTTCTTCATCCACTGCCAGAATTGCAGGTGGTTCCAGTGCTGTCCGACGTTGTTGACGATGCCGGCGTTCTTGTCGGCATAGGCATTTTTGCAGATGTCCTCGAGCGACTGACCCTCGTATTTGGAGCCCGCCAAAAGCTTGTTGCCATTTTCGACGTAAGCCAGGTGGTGCTTGTCGTGGTGGAAGTGCAACGTTTCAGCCGACATAAACGGGACGAGCGCTTCGTAAGCGTATGGCAGATCGGGGAGTTTCAGCGTCATTATCGTCACTTTCGCTTCAGATGCTTCGATTGGGCCGGACCCTATCTTTTGCCGCCGTCGCAGACAAGGACGGCGGGTTGAGCCCTGCGGCGCAACGCCCGGGGTATGATTTGGGTTTCGTGCGGTCCATGTTCAGCCCCTGGTCAGGTGTGGCGGCCTAACCAAATAAAAGCGTGCCGACGGAAGTAATTTGATCGGCCGTTCGTCACATAGGACGCTCGGCATGGTGCCGGTGGACTCAGCTTATCTATGGCTAGTGCTTTGAAATACCTTTTTACACTGGGATTGCCACTTGCGCTCGTTGGGATTGGCGCGACTTGGATGCTGGCGCCAGAGATGTCGAGAGAGGCGACGGTCAACTACGATACAGTCGGGGCAGCCAGAGGCGTCATCCGGAAAGTCGTGTCGACGTCGGGGCCGGTGCGCGCGCTTGTTACGGTTTCGGTAGGTTCGCAGATTTCCGGTCAGGTCGACAATGTTAACGTCGACTTCAACAGCGAGGTTAAGGAAGGCGATGTTCTTGCCACGATAGACCCGCGTACCTTCGAAGCACGCGTTGCGCAAGCCAAGGCCGACATTGCGTCGGCAAATGCCGCTCTCGTCAATCAGGAAGCGGCGCTCAACAAGTCTGAGGCTGTCAAGGTCAATGCCGAGCGCACGCGCGATCGCCAGCAGAGCCTGCAGGGCAAGGGATACGCATCGACCGCGAGCCTCGATACGGCTCGGCGCGATGCGGACGTGGCCGTCGCCGATATTGCGGTCGCGAAAGCGCAGATTGAGAGCGCAAAGGCCGTCATTGCGCAACGCGAAGCTGCGCTCAAACAAGCCCAGATCGATCTCGAGCGCACGAAGATCGTGTCGCCGATCAAGGGTACCGTGATTTCGCGAACGGTCGACCCTGGTCAGACCGTGGCTGCGAGCCTGCAGGCGCCGGAGCTCTTCAAGATCGCGCAGGAGCTTGAGCGCATCCGCATAGAAGCGCAGGTGAACGAGGCCGACGTCGGCGCTGTTTCCGACGGCAATCCAGTGCAATTCACGGTCGATGCTTATCCCGACCGGACATTTGCGGGCAAAGTCACCCAAGTGCGTTTGGCCGCGACGGAACTCAATAACGTGGTGACTTATACCGTCATCATCGAAGCCTCTAACGAAGACCGGAAGTTGTTTCCGGGTATGACGGCGAACGTGCAGATCGAGGTCGCCAAAAAGGATGACGTCCTGCGCATCCCCAATGACGCGCTGCGCTTCCGTCCGCGAGGCGGGGAAGGCGAAGCTTCGAACGAGCGCGGCGGCGGCGGCAATCGCGGCGAGCGCCAGATAGCGCGCTTGAAGAATGACCTGGAGCTGACGGACGCGCAGGAGGCCACGCTCAGGGAGCAGATGCAAAAGCTCTTTGCGCAGCGCGGCTCGAACGGTGGCGGTCAAATGGGTGGTGGCGGCGGCGGCGATATCGACCCTTCATCCATGCGCCAGCGCGTACAAACCACGATCGAACAGACGCTCGGACCGCTTTTGAGCGAGGCGCAGCGGCCGCTGTTTGAAAAATGGAAGCGTGGACGCGAGAACACGAAATCGGGCTCGATCTATGTGCTTGAAGGAAATGGGTCGCCTGACCGGCGCTTCGTCAGGCTCGGTATTTCCGACGACCAGTTTACGGAGATCGCTGGCGGCCGGCTGAAAGAGGGTGAGCAAGTCGTACTGCGCACGCGGGACAAGCGTAAATGAGCACGTCCAAGCAGCAGTCCGCGGTCGCGGCTTCGGGCGCGCCAGCTACGCTGCAGCCGCTGATCTCGGCCAGCAATCTTACGAAAGTCTACACGATGGGCGAGCAGACGGTGCGCGCCCTTGACGGCGTCAGCCTTGAGATCGCAGAAGGCGACTTCGTTGCGATCATGGGCGCATCAGGATCCGGTAAGTCGACGATGATGAACCTCATCGGCGCACTTGATCAGCCGACATCCGGCACGCTGAAGATCGACGGCCGCGACGTGGCAACGATGGGGTCGGACGAGCTTGCCGATTTGCGCAATCGCAGCATCGGTTTCGTTTTCCAGCAGTTCAATCTGCTGGCGAGAACGCCAGCGCTGCGGCAGGTGATGCTGCCGCTGCTTTACGCGCATCCACGTCCCGAGAATATTGAGGAGATGGCGCGGGCGCGGCTTGTCGCAGTCGGGCTAGGAGATCGTCTCGATCACCACCCGCGCCAGCTCTCAGGCGGTCAGCAACAGCGTGTCGCGATCGCACGCGCGCTGGTCAACAATCCGAAAATCCTGCTGGCGGACGAGCCGACCGGCGCGCTCGACACCAAGACTTCGGAAGAGATCATGGCGCTGTTCACGGAACTGAACCGGCAGGGCATCACCGTCATTCTCGTTACGCACGAGCCCGACATCGCAACATATGCTCGGCGGCAGATTACATTTCGAGACGGCCATATCGTCGATGACGAGCGGCGCGATCACGCTCGCGACCCGCAACGGGAGGCTGCGCAATGACCCTGGTGGACAGCCTTCGCATCGCGTTGGCGGCATTGCGGGCCAACTTGCTGCGCTCCATTCTGACGACGCTTGGTATCGTCATCGGCGTTGCCTCCGTCATTGTGCTCGTGGCGGTCGGCTCAGGCGCTCGCAGCGGCGTGGAAAAGCAGATCGCGTCGCTCGGTTCGAACATGCTGGTGGTTTTTTCCGGTTCGAGCCGCGTCATGGGCCGCGCGGCAGGTGCGGGTACACAGTTGCCTTTGTCGGAAGGCGATCTCGCCGCCATTCGCGACAAGGTTTCGGGCGTGACCGCGATCTCCGGTCAGCTCAACGGCTCGGGCCCGGTGGTCTACGGCAATACCAATTGGACGACGACGCTGAGTGGCGCGCACCCGGGTTACACGACCGTTCGCGACTGGCCCGTCACGTCGGGCCGCGAACTGACGGCGCAAGACGTGCGCTCAACCGCCAAGGTCGCGGTCATTGGCCAGACGGTCGCGACGCAACTGTTCGCGGGTGACGACCCTGTTGGTGCCACCATCCGCGTGAAAAACACGCCGTTTCTCGTGGTCGGCGTTCTAGCGCCCAAAGGGTCTTCGAACTTCGGGCGTGACCAGGACGATATCGTGCTGATGCCGATGACGACGGCCCGTAATCAGATTGTCGGCAAGAGTCAGGTGCAGGCCGATCAGGTCGGCCAGATCTACGTAAAATTCGATGAATCGACCGACTTGAAAGAAGCGGAAGAAGAGATCGAATCTCTTATGCGTCAGCGGCGGCGAATACTCCCTGGCGCCGAAGACAATTTTAACGTGCGCAATCTGGCCGAGTTCATGAAAGCCCGGACCGAAGTTTTGAGCACGATGACATATCTTCTGGCAGCCACGTCCCTGATATCGCTGATCGTCGGTGGCATCGGAATCATGAATATCATGCTCGTATCGGTCACCGAACGAACGCGCGAAATCGGTCTGCGCATGGCGGTGGGTGGTCGCAAACGCGATATCATGCGGCAATTTTTGGTTGAAGCCGTATCGCTATGCCTTCTTGGCGGTGTGATTGGGACGGTGCTTGGCGTGATCGGCTCCGTTCTCGTCGCAAGTGCCGCTGATTGGCCGGTTTTGATTGATCCGAGCGTCATTGCACTGGCGCTGGCGGCGGCCGGCATCACAGGGATTGTATTCGGGTTTTTCCCCGCGCGTCGGGCGGCGGCGCTCAATCCCATTGAAGCGCTTAGAAGCGAATAGAAAAAAGACTTCTTAAGTGTTCTGCTTAAGTATCGGCTTTCTATTTCGGAGCGATATGGCGATTTGTGGTGCGCGCAATCCCGATCTGGGCTAGAGGCTTACATCCAATCCAACAACTTCTCGGAATGACTATGCGAAAGGCACGGAAAATGGCGGGCGTAAATATCGACAAGATGTCTCTTAAGGAGCTTGTCGAACTGGAAACTAAAGTACAAAAAGCCATTGCTGCCGCACGCGATCGCGAACGATCGGAATTGAAGAAAAAGATGTCTGAGTTGGCCCAAACACATGGCTTTTCGGTTGCCGAATTGTTCGGGGGCGGCCGTGGCGCAAAGGCTGGCGCGAAAGGCAAGTCGGTCGGCATTGCGCGCTATGCCAACCCAGATGACAAAGGCGACACTTGGACGGGTCGCGGCCGCAAGCCGAACTGGCTGGTCGAGCGCCTCAAAAAGGGCGCGAAGCTCGGCGAATTCGAGATCTGATCTGACCCGACCCGACCGGATCGACAAGCACGCCCGTCCGGACACCCCGGACGGGCGTTGTCTTATGGCCCGCGGACCCGGGTTGATTGCAGGTAACGGCATTAATGTTGCCGGACAATTTCGTCCTGACTGGTGTTAGGACTGGCCAAATTTGGCACTCACTTCTTGACACTGCTAATGGCCGTCAGCATATAGGCGGCGCGAGGTGACGCGGGGCGCAAAGGTCCGGCTAGCATCGATACACCGCGCTTCGTCGCGGGTCGTAGAAAATCCAATAAAAACTTGTCAAATCATGAGGTTACACCCATGAAGTTCCGTCCTCTCCATGATCGCGTTGTCGTCAAGCGGATCGAGGAAGATACCAAGACCTCCGGCGGCATCATCATTCCCGATACTGCCAAGGAAAAGCCCCAGCAGGGCGAAGTCGTTGCGGTCGGCCCCGGCGTTCGCGACGAGAACGGCAAAATCAACGCTCTCGACGTTAAGGCTGGCGACCGCGTCCTGTTCGGCAAGTGGTCGGGCACCGAGGTCAAGATCGACGGCCAGGACCTTCTCATCATGAAGGAAAGCGACATCCTCGGAATTCTCGAGGGTGCTGCCAAGACCAAGGCCGCTGCCTAAACAAGTCCCCCCGTTTTATTGCAAACTTAAGAACAGGAGTTGCTTTCCATGGCAGCTAAAGATGTAAAGTTTTCGCAGGACGCGCGCGAGAAGATGCTGCGCGGTGTCGATATTCTCGCCAACGCCGTCAAGGTGACGCTCGGCCCGAAGGGCCGCAACGTCGTCATTGAGAAGTCCTTCGGCGCACCGCGGATCACCAAAGACGGTGTAACGGTCGCCAAGGAAATCGAGCTTGAGGACAAGTTCGAGAACATGGGCGCGCAGATGTTGCGCGAAGTTGCCTCCAAGACCGCCGATATCGCAGGCGACGGTACGACGACAGCCACGGTCCTTGCCCAGGCGATCGTGCGTGAAGGCGCCAAGTCGGTCGCGGCAGGCGCCAATCCAATGGATCTTAAGCGCGGCATCGATCTTGCCGTTCAGACCGTCGTCAACGAGTTGAAGGCCAACTCCAAGAAGGTCGACAAGAGCCAGATCGCTCAGGTCGGCACGATCTCGGCCAACGGCGACGAAATCGTCGGCAAGAAGATCGCTGAAGCGATGGACAAGGTCGGCTCCGAAGGCGTCATCACCGTCGAAGAGTCGAAGACGATGGAATTCGAACTCGATGTCGTCGAAGGCATGCAGTTCGACCGCGGCTACCTCTCGCCGTACTTCATCACCAACGCCGACAAGATGATCGCGGAGTTGGAGAACCCCTACATCCTGATCCACGAGAAGAAGCTGTCGGGCCTGCAGGCGATGCTGCCGCTGCTGGAAGCGGTCGTGCAGTCGGGCA
>CADECN010000171.1 GCA_902825785.1 uncultured Hyphomicrobium sp.
GCTTTGTTGCCAGTGTTGTATCACGCCCTACGGCCGTCGAAAGAGCCGGCTGTCATCCGACGGTGGACACGCCAATTTGCCGCCGAATCAGCGCTCGAGCCTGATTTCGCCCTTCTTGCCGATAAGCCCGGCAAGCGCGTCGAACCGGCGTCGCAGCCGCTCGCCGGCCAGATCGGCATAGTGAGCGGGAATCGACCAAATCAACCGGCCGTCCTCGTACATCAACGTAGTCTCGTCGATTACGCCAGCCATACCTATGGAGAGCATATGGGCTGCCCGGATGGCAGCGCCGACAATCCGGGCCCGACGCTGTACACGACGGCTGACGAGACTGCGCAGCCGCTCTGACAGATGATCGCCGCCGTTCTCGGAAGTCTCGTGCCTGTAATACACGGCAAGCGCCAGAAACACTCGCCCCGGATGATCGACACCGCCAAGGCCGCCATGCGCAATCGTGTTGAGGCTCTGCTCGCCACGGTAATCGGGATGCGCACGCCAACCAACGTCTGAAAGAAGGCACGCAGCGTGTCTGAGCCGTCTCTCCTCCGCGGTCTCTTCAAGGGCGGGATCGGAGAACAACTGATCCGTCCACCGGCACAACTCGTGCGCATGTGTCACCGAACGCGATCTCAGCATTGCGTAGTCTTCGCAGAAGCTGATCAGCGGGTCGCGCCTGCGCTCGTGCAAAGGCAGGAGTTGATAGATCAGCCCTTCACGAATGCCGAAAACCGAGAACACGACTTGGCGCGGCTGCAGGCGACGCAACAAACGTTCTAGGACCAGCGCGCCGAACGGCAAAACCTCGCGGCGCGCACGCGCAACGCTTTCAATGCCGACGAGATCGAGAGGCTTCTTGGCCTTGCGGATTTCCTCGCAAAATACCTGAGCCTCGCGCATCGACAAGCGATAGCCCTGCATTACGCGCAGCGGATAGTTGATTTTCTCCATATGAAGCTTGGCGATAGATCGCCACGTCCCGCCAACGGCATAGAACGTTCGACCTTCACCGTTACGAAGCCATGGAAGTCCATCGAAGGCCGCGTCGATCATGTCCACCGCACGCTCAAGCTTGTTGGCCGTCATGTCGATGAGGCGGAGGCCGCCTAATGGAAGCGTCGCGGCGTCGTTGAGCTTTTCGTTGGCGAGGTCGATGAGTTCGAGACTTCCTCCGCCCAGGTCGCCAGCCACGCCATCGGCGTCGACGAAACCCATCATGATGCCCTGCGCCGCAAGCCGTGCTTCGGTCTCGCCTGAGAGGACTTCGATACGGCAACCCGCAGCGGCCTCCCCGCGCTCGATGAACTCCTGCGCGTTCTTCGCCTCACGCACCGCCGCCGTTGCGATGGCCTTCAAGTTTTTGACGCCGAGTATCCGGCAAATCATCTTGAAGCGACGCAAAGCATCAATTGCCCGATCCACCGGTTCGGGACTGAGAAACCCACTCGTCGCCACCGAACGGCCGAGACCGCACAGGATCTTTTCATTGAAAATCGGCGTCGGCGCGCGCACCGCGCCTTCGTAGGCGACAAGGCGAACCGAGTTTGACCCGATATCGATAACTGCGATCGGCTCCAGATCGCTCTGGGCGATGTTCGCGCCGCGGGCTTCGTTCGAACGAATCAAGCAAAACCCCGGCTAGGCCGTTTGTCCGAACCGCGGCGGGCTCTTTTCCTTGAGCGACTGTCCACGCCCGGACAGCGATGGATTTGTCATGAAATACTTGTGAGCGTTGAATGGCTCCTCGCCGGGTGCTGGCTGCAAACGCGTCGAGCTGCCATCGCGATTGATGCGCCAGCTCTGTTGGTTGTCCCGGAGATTGGCGACCATGATCTGATTGAGCACCTGTTCATGCACGGTGGCGTTTTTGACCGGCGCCATCGCCTCGACCCGTCGATCGAGATTGCGCGGCATCATATCGGCGGAGCTGATGTAGACGGCCGCTTTAGGGGAAGGCAAGGCCTCGCCGTTGCCGAAACAGTAAATGCGCGCGTGTTCTAGGAAGCGCCCGATGATGCTTTTGACGCGAATGTTGCTTGAAAGACCCGGTATGCCCGGCCGCAGGCAGCATACGCCGCGCACGACGAGGTCGATTGGCACACCGGCCTCGCTCGCCTCATACAGAGCGTCGATGATCCCGGCGTCGACCAGCGCGTTCATCTTCATCCAGATGCCGGATGGACGCGCCGCCCTCGCGTTACGCATTTCCTCGGCGATGTGCGTCATTATTCTGTTGCGAATGCCGTGCGGGCTCGCCGCCATGCATTCGAGCTCAGCCGGTTCACCGTAGCCGGTCACGAAATTCATGATGCGCGTTACATCGCGCGCGATCGCCGGATCGGTAGTGAACAGCGAAAGGTCGGTGTAAACGCGCGCGGTCTGTGGGTGATAGTTGCCAGTCCCGATGTGGCAATAGCTCGTGAGCTCCGTGCCCTCGCGCCGGACGATCAATCCGACCTTCGCGTGCGTCTTAAGTTCGGTAAAACCATACACGACGTGCACGCCCGCGCTTTCCAGATCGCGTGCCCAGCGGATGTTGGCGGCCTCATCGAAGCGCGCTTTGAGTTCGACGACGGCGGTCACCGACTTACCCGCCTCGACCGCCTCTTTCAAAGCCTGGATAATCGGGCTGTCGCGCGAGGTGCGATAGAGCGTCCATTTGATCGCCATGACATTCGGATCCGCCACGGCCTGGCGCAGGTATTGGACAACGACGTCGAAACTTTCATACGGGTGATGGACAACGATGTCCTTGTTGCGGACGGCGGCAAAACAATCACCGCTGAATTCACGAATGCGTTCCGGAAAGCGGATCGCAAACGGCTTGTAGGTGAGGTCTGGCCTGTCGGCGACGATCAACTGCGCGGTATCGGCGAGAGCCAGAACGCCGTCCTTCACGAACACGCTCTCGTCGCGCACCTCGAGTTCCTCGATGACGAATTTGCGCAGCTTTTCCGGCATGCGCGCTTCAAGCTCGAGACGAATGACGTTGCCACGTCGACGCCGCTTCAACTGGCTTTCGTACGATCGGACGAGGTCCTCGGCCTCCTCCTGCAACTCGATATCGCTGTCACGCAACACGCGAAACGCGCCCTGACTTCTCACTTCGAAGCCCGAGAAGAGCTCCGACAAAAACATGCCGATCACGCTTTCAAGTTGGATGAAGCGAATTTCCTTTGGCTTGCTCACGTCACCGTCCAGCCTGATGAAGCGCTCAAGCTGGCTAGGAACTGGAATGAGCCCGTTCATCGCCTTGCCGTCGGCCGGCCGCACCATCTCGACGACAATCGTAAAGCCCTTGTTGAGAATGAACGGAAACGGATGGGCAGGGTCGGCGGCGATCGGAGTGAGAATCGGGAAGATGTGCGCCATGAACAGCTTTTCGAGCCAGACCATCTCCGATGCGGTCAGGTCGTCGGCCTGTACGACATGCAAACCGGCGACCGCGAGTTCACCCTTGATGCGCTCCCAGGCCGCCTGTTTTTCCGCAACCAGATTAGCCACGAACTTGTTGATGGCAGCGAGCTGCTGCATCGGCGTCTGACCGTCCTGCGAAAGCGTCGTGATGCCGGCACGCACTTGGCCATGCACGCCCGCGGCGCGCACCATGTAGAATTCGTCAAGATTGGCAGCCGAGATGGAGAGAAACCGCAGCCGTTCGAGCAACGGGTGTGCGGTGTTCCCCGCCTCCTCCAGAACGCGGCGATTGAACTGAAGCCAGGAAAGCTCCCGGTTGTAGAACCGCTCAGGTCCCTGTGGGACTTCTAAAACGTCTGTTTTGGCGCCACTTCTGGTTTTGCTTGATGCCATGTCGGTATTCGCTCCCGCGGCGCGGCCGATAGTTTTTCGCGCATTATGTAACATAGGCGTGACGGCCGGGAACGGCACATCAGACCGAAAAATCAGATCTTTTGATCAATATCCAAGGCGATCGAGCGATTGTGCAGCAATAGCGCGCGTCACGCGACGCTGCAAAGCGAGCGCCTGCCGGTCGGCCTCGCACACAAGGCGCGCCGCCGCCGCCATCGACCGCTCCATGCGCACAAGCATGAAGTCGATAACCTGGGGCTCGACACTGAGCTGGCGGTCGGCAAACAGTTTGACCAGAACAGCACGCAGCAAGGGAGCGTCGGGCGCGGCGATGTTGGCGACCGGCAGCGCCTTCAACCGCGAGGCGAGATCAGGCAGCCGGACTCTCAGTTCGCCAGGCGCAACAAGCGACGTAAGCAGCACGTTGATACGCTGCTCCCTGACAAGGTTGAGCAGATGAAATAGCGCCGCCTCGTCCGGAAGCGCTCCAAGATTCTCTAAAACGACCGCGCCATTCGCCGCCAGTGCCGGAACCCGTTCTCGCGTCAATTCATGCGCTGGTAGAGAGACCGAGTTCGAGCGCAGCCGCCAGACGTTGGCGAGATGACTCTTGCCGCTGCCCTCAGGTCCAACGAGTACGGCCGCGCCGACCGGCCAATCAGGCCAGCGATCGATCAGATCAACGGCTGAGGCGTTCGACGCCGAGACGAGAAAGTCCTCAAGCCCCATCGCAGGTCGGTGCGGGAGTTCCAGGACGAGTTGAATAGGGTCGTTCGACATAGAGTCGCGAATCAAACCTTGGCGCCTTCGCGCCCCTGATAGACGGGAGACGCCAGATAGCTGCGCAGTCCGAACCGGACAAGCACCCCGATTGCGGCCGAAACCGGAACGGCAACGAGCAGGCCGAGAAAGCCGAACAGATAGCTGAAGGCAAGCAGCGCAAATATCATCCACACCGGATGCAACCCAATCTTCGACCCGACGATCGTCGGACTGAGAAATCCGGCATCGAGTGCTTGGCCTGCAAGGAACACGGAGAACACCAGCAGCACCTGAAACGCGTCAGGCCAATACTGAATAATGGCGAGCGTCGTCGCGGTCAGCGTACCCAGCGCCCAACCTACGAACGGGATAAAGCTCGCAAGCCCAGTCATAAGCCCGACGAGTAGCCCGTAGCGCAGACCAATTGTGCTGAGCGCTACCGCATAAAAGAGCGCCAGAACGATACAAACGACACCCTGTCCACGGATGAACGCGGAAACCCGGTCATCGATCTCCGCGGCCAACGCGCGAATTTGCGGGGCGGTGTCGCGCGGCAGCCAAGAGTCCACCTTTCTGACGAGCTTTGGCCAATCCAGGAGCGCGTAGAAGAAAACGACCGGGGTGATCAGAACGACCGACAGAAAGCTGAACGCCGCCGAACCCTGCGTCCACAACATCCCCGCGACACCCCCTACGAACTCCGGCAGCGAATTTTGCGCGCTGTCGAGCCAATGCCTGACGCTCGCTTCCGCGTCAGGATAGCGTTCCCCCAGACGTTCCCGTGCCGCCGTCTCGATCAAACCGCGAAGCCGCGTCAGTTCGCCGGGAGCGGCTTCGGCGAGGCTTGTCGCCTGCTGCGCAAGCACCGGCAGAAGAAACACCGCTGCCGCCGCCACAAGCAGGACCGCGACGGCGAGAATAAGTACCGCCGCCGCCCACCGCGGAACCCCGAGCCTGCCGATGGCGTCCACCAGCGGGTTGAGGAAGTAGGCAAGCGTCAGCCCGATCACGAACGGCAGGAGCACCGGCGCCAGAAAGTTCAATATGAGGAGCGCGATCAGCGCCGCGACGACCCAGAAAAGGACGTGCCGCTCAAACTGCATATGTCTCCCCCATATATTGCCCCGGGAAACATAGCACCCGCGAGCGGGTTTCGCGATTCACGCGCCGGGTCAGGTACCCGGGCCCGCTGCGCCATACTCGGTCATGTGCTTCAGCCAAAGGCGCAAGTAGGCAAAAAGCGAAATCACCGTCGTAGCAGCCACGATCCAGATAAGCGCCTGAACCGGTCCGTCCAGGCTGAGCTTGAAGGCCTCGTCCGCCAGAACAGACGCCGCCAATACGATTTGAGCAACCGTATTGAGCTTGCTGACGACGAGCGGTTTCATCGGGGTCGGATGCTCCAGCAGCCATGACAGCATGACCGCCGTGATGATCAGAAAATCTCTTGAAACCACGACGATTACGAGCCACGAGGGCAGCTTTTCGGTGACGCCGAGCGCGATAAATATGCAGACGATAAGCAGCTTGTCGGCGAGTGGATCGAGGTAGGCGCCAAGCTCGGTTTCCCAATGGAACCGCTTGGCGAGAAAGCCGTCGACTGCGTCCGACACGCCAGCAACGACGAAGGCGAGAAATGCCAGTTTCAATTCATTTGCGAGAAGCAGGTAGAAGACGACGGGAACGAGAATGACGCGTCCGAGCGTGATGAGATTGGGTATGCTCAAAAAGACCGTCCTGCTGTTGTCATGCTGCTCGCGCCTGGAACTTGGGCAAACCTAGCGCCCACGCCTTCATCACGTCGAGTGCCATGTCATTGAGGATCACGCGCGCAGAGCCGGCACGCCGGATCCAAATGGAGATTAAAGCATTAACTATCAGTAGCTTGATTGCAGAACCCAGCCATCGCCACGATCGGCGAGACGCAATCCCCGCGCGCCCAAAGCATTGGCAAGTCTGCGCACCCCGCCAGCGTAGCGAAGCGAAACTCCGGCGCGGGTGTCTGAAACAGTGGAAATCTCAAGCCCATCCACGCCAGGCGTGTCGAGCAACTGCGCTCTGATCTCGTTCCATTGGGCATCGCTGGAAAATTCGGCGACAAAACTCACCGTCTCGCCACCGCTGCCTGCTGCCGACTGCCACGCCGGCCGGTCCTGAGCAGCGGCATTGACCGGTGCTGATCGCACCGCCTTCCATCGCCCTTCGAGGATACCGAGCGACACGACGGCGGCAAACTCGGACGCATACGCGATATCGCCCTGTGGAACACGGTAGGTCCGCTTCAAGACGATTGGACCGACGGCATCGCGTCCGGCGAGCGTGACGACTAGCTTTTTTGCACTGAGGTCCGGCTCGGCTACGGCAAGTACGATGTTGGTCTGTTGGTATTCGCCGGAAAATATGCGCAAACCGTTGTCGTCGCCGGCAAGCACCATGTTGACGGTATCGTTATGGATCTCGGGTTTCAGGTCCGCGAGTTTGACCGGCGTAACGGTGTGCGCCAAATCCAGTCCCGCCCAACCCCGTCGCCAATTTCCTGTGTCATTGGCGGCGTTGGCCGGGTTGCCCTGCCTCAGCACGGTAATGACAGTGACCGGCGTGGCCTGTTCGTCGACAAACGGTATGGCCGCCCGCCCCAGCGCCTGTCGAACCTCGTCGGCCTGGAACGAAAAGTCTAGGTTCGCGATATAATCGGTCGCGGAATTGCGCTCCGACCGGACCGCGACGCCGGAAATCATATCGCTCGCGTTTACGTCTTGAAGCCGGGTGAGTTGCTTGTACGCCGTCACTGGAACGAGCCGCTTGAGCAACGACCGGAAGGCCGCGCGCTGCCCGTCGGCCAGAGCTCTT
>CADECN010000172.1 GCA_902825785.1 uncultured Hyphomicrobium sp.
CGTTGCCGGGCGTTTCGTGGAAGACGCCAAGACCATCCCTAGCCCCATGCGGATCATGGTCTTGGCGTCTTCCACGAAACGCCCGGCAACGAGGTAGCGCGCGCCGACCGCAAGCACGACAAGCGAGGTCGTGAGATAGGCGGCCGTGAACATGTGGGCGAAGCGATACGGGAAGCTCGGGTTGAAGATGATCTTCACCCAGTCGACCGGATGCGCGACGCCGTTGATCATCTCGTGACCTGCCGGCGTCTGCATCCAGCTGTTGGCCGCCAATATCCAGAATGCCGACATCGACGTGCCGACGGCGACGAGTATCGCCGATGTGACGTGGAGGCCGGGCGGCACGCGGTTCCAGCCGAACAGCATGATGCCGAGGAAGGTCGCTTCCAGAAAGAACGCAGTCAGCACCTCGTAGCCGATGAGCGGACCTACGATATTGCCGGCAACGTCTGAGAATTTGCTCCAGTTGGTACCGAACTGGTACGACAACACGATGCCGGACACGACGCCCATCGCAAACGACACGGCGAAGATCTTGGTCCAGAAGCGCGCAAGGCGATGAAAGCGTTCTTGCCCCGTCATGCGCCAGCGCACGAGCAGCGTCGCGATGAAGGCCGCAAGCCCGATCGAGAAACTCGGGAAGATGATGTGGAAGGTGACCGTAAAGGCGAACTGGATGCGCGCTAGAGTTACGGCATCGAAGTCCATGTGATCATCCTTCTCATGTGCGCCACCAGATGCGCTGACATGCCATGATTTTGGACTGATCGGTGATTGCCGTCGAGTTTCGTTGTGGACGCAGCGGCAACGTCGTTATGCGACGTCAGTTGCGCTGGGCGATTTCCGCCTCTGGCATCGACCAAAGTCGCACCATGCCGTCGCGACCACCCGTCACAAGCGTGCGACCGTCATTCGTGAATGTGACGGTGGTTGCGCCTGGGCCACCGGTCAGAGCCCATTGGTTTCGCGCACGCTTCAGCGAGCGCAATCGCACCGCACCATCGTCTGACGCGATCGCGAGCAGCGAGTCGTCGGGCGAGAAGGCGATGCTTGTCACGCGTGACGAGCCGCCACCGAAAGTCCTCATGCCGCGACCGGACGGCACCGACCACAACTTGACGCTGCCGTCGAGACTGCCGGCCGCCAGCGTCGCGCCGTCGGTCGAGAACGACAGCGCCGAAACATAATCGTTGAAGTTACGATAGCCGCGACGCAGATCGCGACGTTCCAAATCCCAAAGTCGCACGGTCTTATCGGCGCCACCCGATGCGATCCAGCGCCCGCTGGTGTCGGCGGCGAGCGCCTGAACCGCGCTCTGATGCCCCTCGAAAACAGTAAGCGGAGTCGTTTCCGAGCCAGACTGCCACAGCGTCACGGACCAGTCGTGACTGCCGGCCGCGACCGCATCTTCTGTTCCTGCAAAGACGGCCGCCCACACCGCCGCCTCGTTGCGCTTGAAAGTGTAGAGGCGGTTGCGAGTATCGAGATCGTAAACGGACGTGGTGCCGTCGCGGTGGCTCGTCACCGCGCGATTGTTGCGGACCGCGAGCGATGTCGCCGGACCGCCTTGCAGCATGATGGTTCCGATGGGCGCATGGCTCTGTGCCGACCAGACTTTCAGAGTTCCGTCCGCACTTGCCGTAACGACCAGACGCCCGTCGCCCGACAAAGCGACCCCGGTCACAGCCGCGTCGTGAGCCTTGAAGGAATCACGCTGATTGATTTGCCGCTCCGCGGTCGCAACCGCCAGCGTTCCGGTGGTGATGTCGGTGCCCGGAACGAGCGGCAATTTCGGAAGCTGATCCTGGAACGCGACGAGCGCGGCCGCGAGCGTGACCGCGATGGCAAGCTTGGTCTTGAGGCCGCGCATCAGTGCGCGGCTGCGCGCCACGTCTGGATTGGGTCGCGTTTTGCGTTTGCCGCGCGCTTGCGCGATCGGCACGGGAAGCTGCGCGGCGGCCTTGGACTCGACAGGTGCCTTGGCGACCGGCGCGGCGGCCGCCTTTGGCTTCGTCGTCTTGCGCGCCGGAGCTTCCACAGGCTGCGGCTTGGCTTCGGCCGGTTTTTGCAACGCATCGACGAAATCGAGCAGGCCGCCCTTGGGCCCGGGCGCGTCCGGCGGCGGCGGGACAGGCGCGTTCGCGACCGCGTCCGCCTCACGTTTGGCCCGATCGGCCTTGCGCCGAACTTCGGTGCGCTCCTTGATCCGATTGATGGCCCCGAACAGCGCCGGCGCCTGCTTTTCGGCCGGAGCGAGAAGCGCGCCGCGCCATGCCGCAACCGTCTGCGGCCGCGCATCGACGGCAAGCTTCAGTCCTGAATCGACCGCCGAGAGGAACCCGTCGCGATAGGAGCCAACGGCAGCCTCGCGCGCGCCCCTCAGCTCATCCTTCAACATGCGCGACGGGCTGTCCGGCGGCCGCTTGCCCGAGATCGCGTGATAGAGCGTCGCCGACAGCGCGTAGATGTCGGTCCACGGACCCTGCTGGCGGCTGGTCTCCGCGTACTGTTCGTAGGGGCTGTAGCCGGGCTTTACGAGGGCCGAGACGGTCTTGGTCTTGGAATGCGCGGCAATGTCGCCGCGTGCCGCGCCGAAGTCGATCAGAACCGGATCGCCGGACTTGCGGATGATGATGTTGTCCGGCGCGATGTCGCGATGCAAAACGTCGGATTTGTGAACCACTTCGAGCGCGTCGAGCAAAGGCGCTACGATGCCGTCCAGCTCCTTTTGGCGCGGCGCGCGTCCGAGCCCTTTCAGCCAGGACTTGAGGTTCTGGCCTTCCTCGAACTGCAGCACCATGTAGGCCGTGTTGTGGGCCCGGAAGATGCGATAGACGCGCACGATGTTGGGGTGATCGAAGCGCGCAAGCGTCTGCGCTTCCTCGACGAAGCGCTCCAGCCCCCAGTTGTAATCGTCAACCGAGCCTTTCGAGCGCGGAACCGCTTCCAACCCTTCGCCGCGCGTGGCGAAGTCGCTGGGAAAATATTCCTTGATGCTGACCGAACGCGACAAGGCCGGCTCGGTCGCAAGATAGGTGACGCCGAAACCGCCCGCGCCCAGCACGCGTTCGATCTTGTATTCGCCCGCAAGTTCGGTTCCGTCCGGTAAGGCGACGAGTTGTGTCATGTCCCCGCTACGCGCTCGACTGGAGTTTGGCGTCTAGCGACCGATTCCGTTCCGTCATCCTTGTGTCTGCTTCGGTTCGATGACGCAAGAATGTGGCGGCTCGACGGGCGATGAACGCAAGATGAATATTTCCGTCGCATGACGCCTTATTGCCATGTTGCCGCCGCCATCCCCCGCCAAATCGATTCTGACGCGCGAACAGGGTTGACTCGATGAACTGGGTTCCGGCCGAGTCTGCGAAATTCGCGCTGGCGAGTTCGACACTTGCCGGCGTACTCTTGGCCGTGGCCGGAACCTCGCCCGTTCATGCGCTCGATGTGGCAACCGCCGTCGATGTCGCAAACGATGCCATGTCGATTGCGGGCAGCACCGTTGCATTTGGCTACGACGCGGCGCCCGCTCTCATGCTCGGCCTTGCCCTGGCTTTCGGATTTCCGCTTGTCGCCTTCTTCTGGCGGTTGACGCGCTATATCCCGCTTCCCGGCGATCGCGACGTGACGCGGCGCTACCGGCCGTCACGCGAAGGTGACGTGAGCGAAGACATTGTCGGCGATGGCCAGGCGACCTCCGCGCTGGCGTTCGTGGAAGTGGAAGGCGCCGGTGGACGGCGCTTTGCGATCCCGCGCGACATGATCCGCATCGGCCGCGAGGACGACAACGATATTCGTATTCCCAGCGGCGCGGTCCACCGCTATCACGCCGCCATACACCGCTCGGACTTCGACGACTGGCACATCACGGATCTATCGGGCGCCGAGGGCAACGGCATCGTCGTCAACGGGCAGCGCTGCTCGGACGCGCGCCTGCAGGATGGCGATGTGATTGAACTCGGCCCCGGCAAGCTGAGGTTCCGCGCCGGCCTCGCCCATTAGCGTTTCCAGTCCGTGGCGCGTTGTTCGTGCCATTTTTCGCAACAACTCGATCGAACACCAGGGAGAAAGATTTCATGACCGAAGAGCGGGGAGAGACGAGCACGGGGCACGGCGCGAAGGTCGGAAAGGCGCAAGGCTTCCTCGGTTCGCTGAAAGATGCGCTGCGCGCGGCGAGCCGCGAAGAGACCGCCAGCAACGAGCCTGTTGCGCTGAGCGCGGAAGGGGACGGAAAAAAACTCGAGGTCATCGCGCTGCCACCGCCTGCCGGCACGCAGCTCAAGGATATAACGCCGCCGCAGAGCCCGAGTGCCGCGGAAGCCGCCCGTATGGCGCGCGCGCCGCAACCGCCGCGTGTCTCGGTCAATCTCGAAGAAACTCCGGTCACGGAAGCGCCCCCGACCACGCGCGTTATTCGCGCCGAGACGCCGAAGTCGGATCGCACGCAGCTCGTTCGCGGCCGCCAGGTGATCGAACGGGGTACGTTCGAGCGTGACCCCGTGGTCGGCTTCCTGATCGTCGTCGGAGGCCCCGGATTGGGCGCATTCCGGCCGATTTTCGAGGGCAACAACGCCATCGGCCGCACCGCAAAAAGCCGGATTCCGCTCGATTTCGGAGACGAGGCCATTTCCAATGAGGAACAGGCCTATATCCGCTACGACTCCAACGATCGTTCTTTCCTGTTTGTGCCAAACCTTGCTAAGACCAACGTCGTCTCCGTGAACGACAAGCGCCCGACCGGCGCGGTAGAGCTGAACGCGATGGACGTGATCACGCTCGGGCGCACCCAGGTCGCGTTCGTGCCGTTCTGCGGGACAGACTTCGACTGGTCCGAGATCGCTGACGCATAAGGCAAGAATGTTGCCGTTCGAGCATGCCCTCGCCGCCACCCGCGGCGCACGGGATTATCAGGAGGATACCGCCGCCTACTGGCCGGGCGGCGACCCGCAATCGGCCGAAGGTCAGTCCAACGGTTCGAGCGTTGCCGTTCTTGCCGATGGCATGGGCGGGCACGCGGGCGGCGCACTTGCCAGCCGCATGGTTTGTGAGAATTTTCTGAGCGCGGTCGCACGTCTTGACGGCACCCCGCATGATCGCTTGCTGGCCGCACTGCACGCCGCCAACGACGCCCTTGCCGAAAAGGTCTCCGAAAACCCTCTGCTGTCCGGAATGGGTTCGACGCTGATCGGCGCCGCGTTCACCCAGGACGGCATCGAGTGGGTGAGCGTCGGCGATAGTCCGCTGTTCCTCTTCCGCCGTGGTGAGGTGGCGCTGCTGAATGAGGACCACTCGTTCGCGCCTGAACTCGATCGCCTCGCGGCCGAGGGCCGCTTAACGCGCGAGGAAGCAAAGCGTCACCCGCGCCGGCACATGCTGCGGTCCGCCGTGACCGGCGACGAGATCGATATGATCGACCTGTCACAAGCGCCGCTCGCGCTCGAAACGGGGGACTATGTGGTGCTCGCCAGCGACGGCATCGCGACACTGGAAACGGGCGAAATCGCGCGCATCATCCAGGCCTATGCCGCCGATGGGCCGGCATCGGTTGCCAAGGCCATTATTCGCGCCGTTGAGGCTTTGCGGGAGCCCTACCAGGACAACGCCACGGTGCTCGTCGTTCGCCCCGTTACCTGAAAGCCCCTTCGCCCCCCTCAAGCTCCGCCTGGCGCTAAGCAATTCGATTGGCCGCGCTGACAGCGGTGCGGGCTGAGAGTAGTCTGCCGCCATTGAAATCAAGGCATACTTGCGGGGCGGTGCTTTGCGGCGAGCAATTGCGGGACTTCTTATCGGCTTGGGCACCCTTGCGCCGGTTGATCTGCCGGGTGACGGAAGTATCCGCGCGCTCGCCCAATCAGACGGCGCGACGACACCCTGCAACCGAAAGGCATCGGAAGGTGGCGAGCCGATCGCCGTCCCCTGCAACGAGCGCCTCGCCGGCGATTGGGGCGGGCAACTGACGGAGAGCGAAGGCAACACCTACCGCGTCGAAATCTCGATTGCGCGCAACGGCAACGGCACAATCAACTATCCGGGCCTGAGCTGCTCGGGCAAGCTCGACTACAAGATGCGTCGCGGCGAGACGTACATCTACACCGAGACCATTACCAAGAACTCGAAGAAGTGCGGCAATGTCGCGGAGGTCGAGCTGACGAGCGTCAGCGCCGATGGGTCCGCAATCGACTTTTTCTGGAAGACCGCCAAGATGGAGTTGACGGTTTCGGGCCGTGTGCTGGGTGTCCTCGTCGCGGGCGCAACGCACACAAGCGGCACCACGTCGAAGCCCGGGTCCGACGACGAAGACGAATGCTTCAAGTATCTGCCCAACCGCGGGACCATGGTGGCGATGCCCTGCGATACCGGTGTAACGCCAACGAACTAAGATCTGCGCAATCCGTCCTGCGGCAGCTTGACCGGTCCCGCATCCATCTGGCGCGCTGAACCTCGTTAACAAGTGACACATTAGGGCCCTGAGCGAGGCGGACGCGCTGCGGCGCATCAAGTCGCCCGAGCATCGTCAGCCTGCGTCGCTTGATGCCGCTGATATTTGGCCGCAGCCGCTTGGCGACGCCCTTACGAAAGTACAATATCGCGCCTCGATCCGGCCTATCCCGACCCCACCAACAAAAAAATTCTGGAGGAATGCCCGTGTCCGTGAAGTCCGACATTGAAATCGCGCGCGAAGCGAAGATGCAGCCTATCGCCACGGTTGCGGCCAAGGTCGGAGTGCCGGCAGAGGCGCTGATCCCCTATGGCTGGACAAAGGCCAAGATCACGTTCGACTACATCAACAAGGTCGAGGGCAACAAAGACGGCAAGCTCATCCTGGTGACGGCGATCAGCCCGACGCCCGCAGGCGAAGGCAAGACGACGACGACCGTTGGCTTGACGGACGGCCTCAATCTTATCGGCAAGAAGGCCATCGCGGCCCTGCGCGAGCCCTCGCTCGGTCCGTGCTTCGGCATGAAGGGCGGCGCGGCCGGCGGCGGCTATGCGCAGGTCGTGCCGATGGAGGACATCAACCTCCACTTCACCGGCGACTTCCACGCCATCACCTCGGCGCATAACTTGCTCTCCGCGCTGATCGACAACCACATCTATTGGGGCAATGCCCTCCAGATCGACTCGCGCCGCGTTACCTGGCGGCGCGTCATGGACATGAACGACCGCGCGCTGCGCGAGATCGTCTGCTCCTTGGGCGGGGTCGCCAACGGCTATCCGCGCGAAGCGGGCTTTGACATCACGGTCGCTTCGGAAGTGATGGCGATCTTCTGCCTTGCCAAGGATCTCGAGGACCTGAAGGAAAAGCTCGGCAATATCATCATCGGCTATACGCGCGACAGAAAGCCGATCCGCGCGAAGGAACTCAAGGCCAACGGCGCGATGACGGCGCTCCTCAAGGAAGCGATCGCGCCGAACC
>CADECN010000173.1 GCA_902825785.1 uncultured Hyphomicrobium sp.
AAACAATTCGAGATGCTGGATCTTGTTGATCTCGAACTGCTGCATCGGGCTGTGATGCCCGCCGTGTCCCGCATCTGCCGCCAAGGTTTCCCCCTACGTATCAATCGTTGTCGTCGGCAACGGCCGGAGCGGACCTCTGGAGGGCCTCGTTTTCCGTCTGGGCCTTTCTAGCTGCTCGGATCAGGTTGAGGAGACCCGCTGCGAAGCCAAGAATGACGAGTACAATCATCAACCAAGGCGCTGTACCGAAGTACCGGTCCAACACCCAGCCGAGAAACCCGCCAACTGCCACGCCGACGATGAGTTCGGCTGCGTAGCGGAAAGCCTGCCCGAAGGCAGTCTGGCGCGCACGGTTCATCTCCGCTTCGGCTTCGGCCCGGCGCGCCTTTACGGCGTCGAGCTTTTTACCGATTTCCGAAGATCGCTGGCGGATTGCCTCGCGATCCTCGGGCTTGATCTGACCACGCTCGGAAGCATGGCCCGGCTCCTCACCGTTGTCCTCCGGAGACATGGCGAAACTTCCATCGAGCAGGGGATTTGCCGACGCGCCTGGGTATCGACGCGCCGGACCATAGTTAGGCGATATAGGGGTGTCAATGTAATGGGTCGACGCCGCCGCTATGCCAGGGTATGGCGAAACCGCGCAGGCGCGCTACTGAACCATGAACAGAAACAAAAAAGGACGCGCCTACATACAAGCGCGTCCTCGATGGTCAGTCTAAAGAACTAAATTTCGATGTGGCAGTTACGGCGTTGCGGTGCCCGCACCCGGATTGTTGCCTGGTGGGGCCGGGGGAGCCGTCACGGCATTAGGCTTAGAAGGCGTTTCGGCGGAGCCTGGCGCGGTTTCGGTCGTCGGAGGTGTCGGGGTCGCGGACGACGCCGGAGGCGGTTGTGTTGCGGTCGGACCAGGCCCAGCGGCGGTGCCCTCTGGTGTGCGCCCAGCGGCGGTGCCCTCCGGTGTGGCGGGCGCAACGGACGGCGTTCCACCACTTGATGCGTCCATCGCCGGCGGCGTGGCATACCAGAAGGCCGCCAGTAGAGCGCCGCCTACCACGGTTGCCAGGAGTAGCGATCCGATCAGCACGCGAAGGTTCATGCGTTGCGGCGAAGCCTGACGCGCCTCGGTCGGTCCCAAGACTTCCGGCTGCTCCATGCGTTCATGATGGTTCATGCGCGGTTCTCCTGCATTGCATTGCATTTGGAACGCGTAGCGCCGGGCAATGTTCCGAAAAGTGATATTCCGCCGTCCGGCGGTCAGCCCGCTTCGCGGAAGCTTTGTGCCGTCTGAAGATCGACGGAGACGAGCTGAGAGACACCCTTTTCCGCCATTGTCACTCCAAACAGGCGGTTCATGCGCGCCATCGTCATCGGATGGTGCGTGATGACGAGAAAGCGAGTCGCCGTGTCGGCGGCCATGTGTTCCATCAGGCGGCAGAAACGATCGACGTTGGCGTCGTCGAGAGGTGCATCGACCTCGTCGAGTACGCAGATCGGGGACGGGTTGGTCAAGAACACGGCGAAGATCAGCGACAGTGCCGTCAGCGTCTGCTCGCCGCCTGATAACAACGAGAGTGTGGCTGGCTTTTTACCTGGCGGCTTGGCGATGATCTCAAGGCCACCTTCGAGCGGATCTTCCGGGCTCTCGATCATTTCGAGGCGCGCTTCGCCACCGCCAAAAAGGTGTGTGAATAGCCGTTCAAAATGAGCATTGACGGTCGCGAACGCTTCATCGAGCCGGGATTTGCCCTCGCGGTTCAATTGCTGGATAGCGCCACGCAGTTTGCCGATCGCCTGCTCAACATCATCGCGTTCGACCGACATGGAGTCGAGCTGCTCTGAGAGTGTGACTAAGTCTTCATCGGCCTGCAGGTTGACGCCACCCAGTCGGTCGCGATCGGTGCGCAAGCGCGTCAGCTGGCGTTCGACGTCGGCGAGTTCAGGCAACGCGGTTGCCGGTTCGATCTCGGCCAACTTCAAGCAATGCTCGGGCGCGACCTCGAATGTTTCGCGGATGCGGCGCGACTCCTCCTGTCGGCGCTGCCGAGCGTGCTCCAGGCGTGCTTCAACGCGAGCATTGGTTTCGCGCGCGGTTGCGACTTCCGCCTGTGTCGAGCGCAACTGCTGGGTCGCGGCTTTGACGGCGCCTTCCGCTTCGGCCAATTGGTCCGCTGCGGTCCGCCGTTCGCCCTCAGCGCGTGATAGTTCGCTTAGTAGCGTATTGCGCTGGGCCGCAATTTTTTCGGGAAGTCCGTCGTAGGTTGCGAGTTCATGTTTGGTCTCAGCCAAACGCGCGTCCAGCGTCGCGACCTGTTCCTCGGCACTGCGCTCGCGACCGTTCCAGCGCGCGATGTCGGCGCCGACGTGGCGGATACGCTCGGCACGGATCTGGCGGTCGCGCTCCAGACCGCCCAATCGCACGCGCGCCTCGGAGACGCCGCG
The DNA here is from genome assembly GCA_902825785.1 of uncultured Hyphomicrobium sp. Classification (GTDB taxonomy): domain Bacteria; phylum Pseudomonadota; class Alphaproteobacteria; order Rhizobiales; family Hyphomicrobiaceae; genus Hyphomicrobium_B. Next base: position 2,443 of record CADECN010000173.1, read on the forward strand.
GCGGGCTTCTTCGGCTTCGGCCTGCGCCGCCTTCAGTTGGGGTTCCAGGTCTTCGCCCACGCTCATGGAGACGATATGCGCTTCGATCTCGACATGACGTGCCTGGGCCGACATCAGGTCTTCGTCGGCGCGGCCACGCTGAGCCGCGACTGCCGCAAGTCGCGTCTCGCTTTCACGAGCCAACCGCTCCATGCCTGTGAGTTGCTGGCGCACACCAGCGAGTTCGGACTGCTTGTCGCGCCATAGCTGACGGAGGCGGCGTTCCTCGACCTCGGCCTTCTGCGCCGCTTCCGAGGCGTCACGTTCGGCGTCGATTGTGTCCTGAGCGAGCGCCAGGACCTCTGCCGCATTGCGGTCGAGTTCGATCAGGCGGTTCTTGTGCGCCAGGCGCTGTGCTGCGGGCGTTACGCCGTCCGCGGCGGCGACGAAGCCGTCCCACCGCCATAGATCACCCTGGCGCGACACAAGCCGCTGGCCGGGTTTCAAATGCGGTTGCAGGCGCGCACCATCAGCGCGGTCGACCACGCCGATCTGGCGCAGGCGGCGCGTCAGTTCGATCGGGGCTTCGACATGCATCACGAGCGGTTCGGCGTCGGCTGGGAGCGCGTGATCTTCGGCCGGCAGGTCGAGCCGGCGCCAGTGGATACTTGCCTGCGTGTCGAGAGGCGCTTCCAGGTCATCGCCAAGGGCGGCGCCAAGCGCCGTCTCGTAGCCGGGTGAGACGCGAATTTGGTCGACCGCGGCCGGGTATTCGCCCTCGTTTCCGGGCAGGAGCAACTTGGCGATCGTCTCGCGCTCGGTTGAAAAGGCATTGGCCGAGAGGCGGACGCGGGCAGCGTCGTCGCGCCGGGTGCGTGCTTCGACGAGGGCCGCACGAGTGGTTTCCTCCGCCGTCAGAGCGTCGGCCTCGATGCGGGTGATTTCTTGCGCCAGCGTTTGGCCGCGTTCGCCAACCTCGGCCAGTTTGTCGGCGTCGGGCGCCGTCCTCGATATTTCGGAGGCCTGAACGTCGAGCGCCGCAATCTGGCGCGTGATCTTTGCGACCAGGTCTTTGCGCTCGGTGAGAGCCGCCTCCAAGCTTTTCAGTCGCGCGCGCGCTTCGGCTGCGCGGTGGGTCACGTCGGCAAAGGCGGCATCGGCGGCCACCCCGCGCGCCTCCGCCTGCTCAAGCTGCTCGCGTGCCTCTGTTTCCTCGGTTGTGGCCTTGCTTTCCAGGTCCTTGATGGCGGCAAGGTCGGCGTCGAGATGGACAAGCGTTTCCTTGGCTTCGCGGATGAAGCCGGCTTCACGCGCGATGTCGGTATCGAGCTGCTTTGCTCTTGCCGACAGTTCGCGCGCGCGGGTTTCGGCGCGCTCGGCTTCGCGGTTCAGGTTTTCCTGCTCGATGTTGAGGCGCGCCAGCGCCGCTGCTTTTCGAGCTTCGGTGTCGCGCAGCGGCGGCACCGTTTCGGCCAGCCGCAATTCTTCGTTGAAGGCCCTGGCTTCCGCCTCGGTCGCCGCACCCAGGCGTGCCATGGCTTCGGAAAGGCCATGCTCCTCACGCTCGACGCTCTGCTGTGCCTCCGACCATGCGAGATGCATCGCAAGTGCTTCGCTCTTGCGGATGTCGACCGATATTTCCTTGTAACGGCGGGCTTGGCGTGCCTGCCGTTTGAGGCTTTCGGCCTGCGACTGCAACTGACCCAGCACGTCGTTGAGGCGCGCCATGTTGGCTTCCGCCGCCTTCAGGCGTAACTCCGCCTCGTGGCGGCGGGTGTGCAAACCCGCGATGCCGGCGGCGTCTTCCAGAATTCGGCGGCGTTGTTCCGGCTTTGCGTTGACGAGTTCGCCGATCTGTCCTTGCCGAACGAGCGCGGGCGATCGCGCGCCGGTCGATGCGTCTTCGAACAGGACTTTGACATCGCGAGCGCGCACTTCCTTGCCGTTGATGCGATAAGCGGATCCGGCCTCGCGCTCGATACGACGCGTGATTTCGATGATGTCGCCGGCGTTGAATTCGGCCGGGGCAAGGCGCTCACTGTTATCGAGGAACATCGTGACTTCGGCGCTCTGACGCTCGGGCCTGGTCGACGTGCCGGAAAAGATCACGTCGTCCATTTGAGCGGCGCGCATGGACTTATGCGAACTCTCGCCCATCACCCAGCGGAGCGCTTCGAGCAGATTGGATTTGCCGCAGCCGTTCGGACCGACCACGCCTGTCAGGCCCTTTTCGACGACAAGCTCGGTCGGCTCTACAAAAGACTTGAAGCCAACAAGCCGAAGCCGCGTGATCTTCATTGGGCAGGAATCCTCGATGCGAACGCTTAATGACGTTCAAAAGCACGCAGAGGGCGGAAGGAATGCCTTCGGCGACGTGGCGCCGCCGTTACTGGATCGCCGCCGAAGCCGGGCCTGAGCGAAGCTGCGGCTCGACGAGTTCACGAATGTCGGCCATGGACAGCTCACGCTTGATCAGTTTGTCGCCGACAAAGAAATTCGGCGTTCCGATGATGCCAAGCTTACGGCCGCGCTCCTTCACCCACTTAAGATTTTCGATCATGCCTTGATTCTGGCGGCAGGCGTCAAACTGGCTGCGAGTCATCCCCACCTGTTGCGCGACCTCAAAAATGGGATCGAGACGCACTTCCTGGGAGACCCATTTCGACTGCTGGTCCATGTAGCGGCCGTAGAGGTCCAGATACTTCTCCGGCGGAGCACAGCGCAGTGCGATGGTCGCCATGCCCGAGGTCTTGCCGATCGGGAACTCGCGCAGCACAAAGCGCACTTTTCCGGTGTCGATGTAGGCGCGCTTCAGCTCTGGGAACGTCGTCTTGTGGAATGCTCGACAGTGCGGGCAGGTCAGCGAGGCGTACTGGACAATCGTGACGGGCGCCTTGGCGTCACCCCAAGACATTTCCGGCAGCGGACTCGGGGCGAAAATGTCGGCGAGCGTCGGCTGTTCGATAACCTCGCGACCGCCCTGTGCCCGCTCGGTCAGGTCGCCGAATGGGTTTGGCATACCGTCGAAGGCAGGGGCCTCGGTTGCTGGGTAGGCCGAGCCGGCTGCCGGGCCATCTGGGCTCGCCAAGCCCGTCTGCGGCAATCCGTCAGCACCGCAACCACCAAGCGTGGCGGCAGCAAGAAGCATTAAGGCGAGAGCCGGAATGTGAGACTGTGCCATCGGCCCCGCCCTATGCACCCAACGACCTCAGTTTCCAGCCAACATCGGTTCGATGACCTTTTCGAATGCGGCGACGGTCGGCGTTTCCTGCAAGCGCTTGCCGTTGACGAAGAACGTTGGCGTCGCGGAAACTCCGAAAGCTTCATTGGCGCGCGAGCGCTGACCCGTGATCTGATCCAAAAGCTTCTGGTCTGTCAGACACTTGTCAAAGCTTTCCTGGGTGAAGCCAGCCTGCTTGGCGATGTCAAACAGCTTGGGCACGGGATTGCCGCTGGTGAAGGCCCAATCGCCCTGCTTTTCATAGAGTGTTTCGATCATCGGGAAGGTTTTGTCGCCGCCGGCGCATCGCGCCAGCATGGAGGCTGCGGCCGCCAAGTTATCGAGTGGGAACTCACGGAAGATGAAACGAACCTTGCCACTGTCGATGTACTTGGTTTTCAGGTCCGGGAAGACCTTCGTGGCGAAGTTCGCGCAGTGGCCGCAGGTCATAGAACCGTATTCAACAACCGTCACCTTTGCGTCGGCTTTTCCGAGCGATATGTCGGACAAATCGGTCGGTTTCATGAGGTCTGCGACCGAGACCTCGGCCGGGCCTTTTTTCTGCGCCAGCGCAGCGCCGGGCGCGAGAAGCGAAAGCAGCGCGAGCACGGCGAGGAAGGCAGATGCGCCTGAAAGCTTTTTGGCAATGTAGTTCAAGATGTTGCTCCTAACAGACGCATCGAGTGTTCGCGCTCATTTCCGAGCGCGCGGCACGACGGCCCGCCTAACACGGAACCGCCGTCCGATTAAGGCAATTGGGCACTGAATGGCAACTGAATGCGCTGTAATACTCGCTGCTTCAGCAGGTTCGGAGAGCTGAAAAGCGGCTTTAGCGCGCGCCGCCGGTCATCGTCGTGGCTAAGCGGGCGAGCGCGTCGGCGACTTCCGGTGTGGCACCGGGTGCGATTTTTTTGGGGTCCGTCTCGATTTCAGCGGCGGCGGCCTTGCGCGGTGCGACGACCGGGGGCGGTGACAACAGCGGTGCCTGCAGCAATTTCACCTCGGCAATGGCCCGGTAGCCGAAGTAACGGTTTATGCGATCAATGATTTCCCGTGTCCGGTATTCGATATCGAGGGCGTGTGCGGGATCGACGCGGAGCAGCAGGGTGGCGCCGCTGTCGCGACCGCGGCTCCCGTCGTCGGCCTCGGATCGTACTCCCCTGGGCCAACGGATACGCTCGGGCGAAGAACACGCGGCGATGTCCGCGCCGGCGACGCGGTCCCAGGAGGTCATGATCTCGGCGCTATGAAAACCGTAGCGCTCGAAGACGTTCGCCGCGATCTTGGGCACGAAACTACCGACGGCGCGGGCAGCAACGCCGCGACCGGTTCGGCGGTCAGGTGGCAGTCTCTTTGGCGGGGTCCAGCGTTTTTCTGTCAGCATCAGGGCCCTTTGAGCTTCGAATCGTTGTGCCAGCACCGCCGAGGACTAGCATCGAGCAGGTGATTCGTAAGTCCCGTGCCGGTGTGGAAATCGGGGACACGAAGAGCGGAGGTGCGATGGGCGCGGTGATGCGCACACGAGCGAGCCAGCAGAATCTGCCGCTGCGCCCGGCGGGGGGCGACACCGTGCGTGCGCTTCTTGCCTGGTACGACACGGAGCGGCGCGAGTTTCCCTGGCGTTACGGTCCTCGCCGTAAGGCAGATCCCTATCGCGTGTGGCTGTCGGAAATCATGCTGCAGCAGACGACGGTGAAGGCCGTCGTGCCTTACTTCGAGAAGTTCGTTGCCCGCTGGCCGACGGTTGCCG
>CADECN010000174.1 GCA_902825785.1 uncultured Hyphomicrobium sp.
AGCCGAAGCCCTGCGCCACCGTGTCGGACTGCACGTCGCCGTCGTAGTTCTTGCACGCCCACACGTAGCCGCCCGACCACTTGAGAGCGGACGCCACCATGTCGTCGATCAGCCGGTGCTCGTAGACGATCTTGCGCTTGTCGAACTCGGCCTTGAACTCGGCGTCGAAAACCTCCTGGAAAATGTCTTTGAAGCGACCGTCGTAGGCCTTGAGGATGGTGTTCTTGGTCGAGAGGTAGACCGGGTAATTGCGGTTGAGGCCGTAGTTGAGCGAAGCGCGCGCGAATTCGCGGATCGATTCATCCAGATTGTACATCGCCATCGCGACGCCGGCGTCGGGCGCCTTGAAGACTTCCTTCTCGATCACCTTGCCGTCTTCACCGACGAACTTGATCGACAGCGTTCCCTTGCCCGGAAACTTGAAGTCGGTGGCCTTGTACTGGTCGCCGAAAGCGTGACGGCCGACGATGATGGGCTGCGTCCAGCCGGGCACGAGTCGGGGCACGTTCCGGCAGATGATCGGTTCGCGGAAAATGACGCCGCCCAGGATGTTGCGGATCGTGCCGTTCGGCGATTTCCACATCTCCTTTAAATTGAATTCTTTGACGCGTGCTTCGTCCGGCGTGATGGTCGCGCACTTGACGCCGACGCCGTGCTTCTTGATGGCATTGGCGGCATCGACCGTGACCTGGTCACCGGTCGCGTCCCGATGCTCGACGCCGAGATCGTAGTATTCGAGCGTCAAGTCGAGATAGGGATGGATCAGCTTGTCCTTGATGTTCTTCCAGATGATGCGGGTCATCTCGTCGCCGTCGAGTTCGACGACGGTGCCTTTAACTTTGATCTTCTGCATGGATAAGGATCTCGCTGAACGGAAAAGCTGATGCAGCGCGACACAATAGCCAGATTGCTGCGATGCGCGAGTCGTGTGTTCGCCGCACCGGTTCGGCAATTGGTCCAGGATGTTCCCATGGCGGATGTGGAGACCGCGAGCGCTTGACAGCGCGCGCTGGGGCAAAGATTAGCTCTGCTCGGATGCCTGCCCGGGTGTTGGGCAGGCAGGCGCGGAGACGAACGTGGTCGCAGTCAAAGCCGGGCGCAACGCTGAGCCGTTGATTGATCCGCCGGGCATCGCCGTCGGCGCCGTCGTACACGCATGTCACGTCACCACGATCGATCAGGCGTTGACCGCGCTCGACGTTCCGGGCCTCACGCGCGACACCCTGGAGCCGGTACTGCAGTACTGTGCCGGCTTGAAGTGCATCGAGGATCAGTTGACGTGCCCCGGATGCAAGCGCCGCACCGAGGTCCTCGGCCTCGAAACACTGGATCAGTTCATCTTATCGAAGCGGGAAGTCATCGTCGGCGATGGCCGCGTGCGTATCACCGGCGAGGGCACCGGTACAGTGCGGACGCCTTGCCTTGAATCACTCAGCCGCCAGTGGTCGGGCGAGAACTACTGGTTCTGGGCGCGCCGCGTCATTCGCAAGCTTCGTCACGGTATCCGCCGAGCGCATATGCAAGGCGAACCCGTGGCGGGCGAGGGCGAGACGCCGTCGGTCATCCTGATGGAGCCGCAACTTGCCGACAACATTGGCATGGTCGCGCGCGCCTGCGCCAATTTCGGTCTCGATGATTTGCGCCTTGTGAACCCACGCGATGGCTGGCCGAACGAAAAGGCGCGCATCGCCGCCTCCGGCGCGAACTACATCATCGACGACGCCCGCGCGTTCGAAACGCTCGACGAGAGCCTGTCCGATCTCAATTGGGTCGGCGCCACCACGGCCCGCCAGCGCGACTTGCGCAAGCCGGTGATGACCCCGGAACAGGCGATCGCCGAGATGCGCGCCCGGATCGAACGGGGCGAGCGCTGCGGAATCCTTTTTGGGCGCGAGCGCAACGGCCTGGAAACGTCGGAAGTCGCCAGCGCCGATGCGTTAATCATGATCCCAGTCAATTCTCGTTTCGCATCCCTCAATCTGGCCCAGGCCGTGCTGCTGTTGGGCTACGAGTGGATGCGCAACAGCAACGAGCGCAGCTTGGGTCGCGTCACCACCTACGAGCGACCTCTGTCGGAAGGCATCAACATGGGTCGCGACCGCCCCGCGACGAAGGCGGAACTCATTGGCTTGTTTGAACATTTAGAGGCTGAACTGGAAAACAACGGGTTCTTCAATCCGGCTCATCGAAAGGCGGTTGTGGCGCAGAATTTGCGCACGATGCTGAGCCGCCTGAACGCCACGGAACAGGAGGTCCGGACCTTTCGTGGCATAGTTGCCACGCTCGCACAGGGCAAAGGCCGGCGTCCAAAAGGGTCGTGAAAAGGTGCCTTGATCTGGCCAAGTTTTGGGCCGAGCGATGCCAACTGAACGGGCATACTAGGTGGACACACACGCGGTCCTTGCGGGGGCCGCAGCTGGCGCGTTTGCGAACGTGACTTGGCTGGAATGCGATGCTTGAAGAGGCGCAAGTGGAGATGCGGATGAACACGAGGGCGGGGGTTGTGCTGGCGGGTGTTTCGGCGCTGGCACTGGTGGGATCGGTCGCTGCGGCAAGCGCCCAGGATTTAAGCGAAAAGGCCGTCAGGTCGTTCATGGAATACGCTTGGTCGCTAACGCCGGCGCAGTTCTCCAAGCCCGACGGCACTGTCGTGACAATCGACAAGACGAAAAAGAACGAGGTTTTGATCCCGGTTGATATTGCGCGCGATGTCATCAAGGCGGGCCGGCTTTCGGCCCACGCGCAGGTTTGTGATCTGCCGGACGATCAGATCGCCAATCACCGTGCGCTGATGCGGCGAGAGATTTCCAGGGGTAAGTGGACGCCGCAGCAGGAAGTCTACATTTCGCAGCTCCACATGACGACGGTCATGCTTCTTACCGGCCGTATCAAGCTGGTCGAGAAGGAAGGAGACAAAGAGGTCGTCGTCGACGAGTCGAAGGCACCTGCGCAAACGTGCACCGACGAACAGCGCAAGAAGGTCAAGGAGTTGATCGTCGCCTATGTCGCGGCCAGCCCGGCGCCAAGGGCCGCAGCGCCGACGTCGACCGGCTCTACAACTCCGGTCGCCAAGCGGCCGCCGGGCCCCATGCCGGCAGCTCCCGCGCCGCCCCCCAAGAACTAGCCGGAATTCGTCAGCCCGAGGTGGTTGACGTCGCTCCCCGATGCAGCTATCAGGCTGCGGAACGGGCCCCCAGGTTTCTGTGGGGCCCGTACTATTTTGCGCACCCGGGGCGGGACTGTCGAAGGTCTATGCCTGTCGGCCTCCGAGAGGAGGCAGAGGAGGGGGCGCTCCATCCCAGGCGGCCGGGCGTGCCCCGAGCCGTCAGCAACTCATGGAGTGCTAGACTATGACCAAGCGCATTCGCGCTAAGCATAAGATTGATCGCCGTCTCGGCGAGAACATCTGGGGCCGGCCCAAGAGCCCGCTCAACCGCCGCGAGAGCCGTCCCGGCCAGCATGGCGAACGCCGCGTCGGCAAGACCTCCGACTTCGGCCAGCAGCTCAAGGCCAAGCAGAAGCTCAAAGGCTACTACGCCTCGATCTCGGAACGCCAGTTCCACGCCCTCTACGACGAAGCGTCCAGCATGAAGGGCTCGACATCCGAGCACATCATCGGACTGCTTGAGCGCCGCCTCGACGCCCTCGTCTACCGCGCCAAGTTCGTGCCGACCGTGTTTGCTGCGCGCCAGTTCGTCAGCCACGGCCATGTCACCGTCAACGGCAAGCGCGTCACGATCCCGAGCTATCGGCTTCGCATCGGCGACGTCGTGGAGGTCAAGGAAAAGGCCAAGGCTCTCGCCCTCGTGCTCGAGGCCATCAAGAGCGCCGAACGCAACGTGCCGGACTACGTCAACGTCGACCACAACAAGATGACGGCGTCGCTGTCGCGCTTCCCCGCACTTGCGGACGTGCCCTACCCGGTTCAGATGGAACCCAACCTCGTGGTTGAGTTCTACTCGCGCTGACCGATCGGCAACGCGCTTTATTTGTCCGAAACGACAGACGAACAGGCCGCCTTCATTGGCGGCCTTTTTGTTTGATCTATTTCGAGGCCGGGCGCACCGAAGGGTTCGGCCCGAGCGAAACCGAAGGCGCGGCAGCGCCGACACGGCGGCGATCACGCGCGCGGACACGCGGCGCGGCGACGGCGGGACGCCGCAGGCGCCGGGTCGTGGCCGGGTCCGCATTGACCCAGCCGTATGCCAGCATCGTCATCAGAGCGCTTGCCGCGAAGAAGTAGACGCCCGGCAGCACGGTGGCCTCCGTATAGCCGCTGGAATTGACGTAGAAGATCATCAGCGCCAGCACCATCACGTCCGTCATCGAATAGCGCCCGAGCCATTCCATGGTCGCGATTGAACGCTTTCGGAAATCCGGCGGCATATCGTGGGCCGTGATCAGCGTCAGCAGATAGAAAAGCTTGAGGAAGGGAAAGAACACCGACACTGCGAACACCACCGCGCCGAGGAAGTATTCGTCGTTCTCGGCGAGCGCGTACATGATGGTGAGAATCGAGTGTTCGTTGGTCCACACGTAGACGGTCGTGAAACGGATGGTCGGAAGGATGATACCGAGCGCAAAGAACACCGTCGCCAGGATGATCAGAAAGCTGAGCGCAAAGTTTCGCCACGTCCCGCGCCGGGCCCGGCCCGCGATATCGGGCTGAGGAATGACCGGCACGACCTCGGGCGCGGCTGCCATGCCGTCCGTCCTAATGCAGGCATAGGCCAGGATCATCAGCACCACGGCGGCCGTGAAGAAGTAGACCCCGTTAAGGCTGGAGGCGTCGTACACGCCTTGGCTTTTCACGAAAAAGATCGTGAGCGCCAGGACGAGCACGTCGTGCATCGACCATTTGCCGAGCCATTCGAGCGCGGACAACCGGCGGTGCTGACGCACGATCTCCTGTGGCGGCAGCGTCGAGACCAGCAGCAGATAGAGCAGCTTCGTCACCGGAAGCAGGATCGAGAACACCAGCACGATGACGCCCAGGAACGTCTGCCCGTCGCGAATGAGTACGTTGACGGTCGAGATCAGCGAATGTTCGGTCGTCCAGAATGCGAAACTGGTAAGCTTCAAAATCGGCAGCGTGATGCCGAGCGCCAAGCACACGCTGGCCGTTAGGATCGTCAGGCTGAGAAAGAAACGTCGTCCGCCGATGCGCATCGCCGCCACATGCCCGCCACATGCCAGGACACGAAGCCGCGCAAGACCGCGCTTCGTTCATCCGAGCGAACATTCTGCTTGGGCAAAATAAGGGCGAAGCCGGGAAAGCGGCCTCGCCCTTTGGGAAAAACCTCGCGGCGCTTAGCCGTGATGGTGCGCGTGCGGAATGCCTTTCTCGCAGATGAGATCGTGCAACTCGCCGGCCTGGTACATTTCGCGCATGATATCGCAGCCGCCGACGAACTCCCCTTTGACGTAGAGCTGCGGAATGGTCGGCCAGTTGGAATAGTTTTTGATACCATCGCGCACGCCCATGTCGTCGAGGACGTTGACGTCCTTGAACGGCACGCCGAGGTGATCAAGGATTTTCACCGCCGTCGCCGAGAAGCCGCACTGCGGAAATTGCCGTGTGCCCTTCATGAAGAGCACGACGTCGTTGTCGGCGATCGTTTTGGCGATAGTGGCTTGGACGGGATCTTCGGCCATCTGCTCTCAACTCCTTGGGCGGCGGCCCGACGCCACCAGCCGTATTTTGCTGCCCCGAGATGTGGGCGGGGCGCAGAGCGAAGTCAATCGGCAGGCAGGGCGGTAGTGAGTTGCAGGGCGTGCAGAACCCCGCCCATGCGCCCGCCTAGCGCATCATAAACCATCTGGTGCTGCTGTACCCGGCTCTTGCCCTTAAAGGCGCTGGTGACGACGTGGGCAGCCCAATGGTCGTTGTCGCCCGCAAGGTCGGTCAGCTGCACGCTCGCGTCAGGAAATTTGATTTTGATCAGCCGTTCGATATCGGCCGACGACATGGGCATAACAGCCTCCGATCAGTCTGGAATTGGACCAACCGTATGCCAGCCGCAATAAGCCGAAGCAAGGCGACAGATCAGAGCAATTGATGATTTTCTCACGTGAACGCGATTGGATGTTATCGCCGCGCGTTGCTAACTGACTACTCGGAACACACGTTCCAGCAAGGCTTATGGAGGACACCATGAAGACCTGGACGACGCCAGCCGTTCGCGAGCAGGAAATTGGCCTCGAAGTCACCTCGTATCTCCCGGCCGAGATCGACGTCATCTAAGCGGTACGAATTTCATCCCGATGCAAACGCCCGCGATGAAAACCATCGCGGGCGTTTTTGTGCGCTTGATCGCGGAGGAGCCTACTTTTCGCAGTCGAACTTGACCTTGATCCACGGCGTGTCGAGCTTGCACTTGCCGTCAGCGGTCCGCTTCAGAAACTTGTCGACATTGAGACCCCCGAGGTCGAGAGAGTCCGTGCCGCTGCTCTCTTCGTCCGCAGTCTGCGTCTCGGGCGCCGCTTCGGGCGACGCTTCTTCGGCGGCCGGAGCTTTCTGAGCGTCCGTCGCGGTCGCGGCCGGGGCTTCGACAGGAGCCGGCTTCGTCATCGAGTAGAGCGTGCCCGTGAGCGAGTTTGACTTGGGCCGCACCGCCTCGGACGCGGCCTGCTTGACAGCCGGTGCCGGGGCTTTTGCCTCGGAGGCTGCGGGTGCTGGTGCCGGAGCTGCCTTTGCTTCAGTCGCGTCGCAACGCTGAAGATCGTCCGGCGCTTTCGTCCAGATCATTGTCTTGGAGAGAAATTTGACGCCGGCATAGCCGGTGACGCGAAGCTTACCGTTGTCGAGCGGCTTCAGTTCGACGTCATAGTTCTTCTTCTTCTCGGGCGAATAGATCCAGCCGTTGTCCCAGCGGCCGCCGCCAACGCTGCGCACGTCGCCAATGATCTGCTTGCCGCAACCCTTGGTATCGGCGCCGTCCTTGACCCAGACGACGTGACCGCACATCGCCTCGCCGCACGGCTTGATTTCGATTGCGCCACGACCGGTGTCGTTGACCCAGACGCCGGTCGGATCGGAGGCCGCGTTGGCGCTGACGGCGCCAAAAAGGGACGCGGTCAGGACGAGAGCCTGCAACGAGGCAATACGATTAACGAGCATGGCGGGTCCTTTCCCGTGGAATTGGTTTACCGGTCATCCGGTCTCTATGGCGACTTCATCGTCCGTCGCGCTGCCGGGCGCTGTTCCATGCGGAACACCAAGGAGACCGACGGACAGACCGATGCCACCGCGAAAGTCGCCGCGCGGCCTGAAAAGGTTCAATCGGCTTAAGAAAAACCGGTTCCTCGGCATTCGTTACGCGGCCAGAGAA
>CADECN010000175.1 GCA_902825785.1 uncultured Hyphomicrobium sp.
TGCCAGTTTCGCCGTCGTCGAGGAAGCGCTTGATGAATGACGTGAGAAGCTGGGTTTTTCCATGCTCGGGCGGCGCTATGATGATACCGTGCGAACCGAAACGGTCGGTAGGAATTGAGAAGGGAACGTAATCGGTAAAGAGATCGAGGAATGGTGTATCGCGCAGATAAATGTTGAGGAGCTCTTCGGTAGAGCCATCGTAGTCTGCAGATGATTTGAGTCTGCGCGAACCATCATAAGTTGCCGGATCATAGCCTGACGCTCGAATTGCATTGTTTATCGACGTGCGAGCGTAGGTGGCGAAGACCGGGATATCGTCGACGACCGGATTAAGGAAATGAGCATCGGGCATCGACGGGATAGCGCGCGCGTGTGGGTAGAGCATATAGAGCGGCAAAAACGTCTCGTTGGTCAGATCGCGCGCCTCTTCGAATGCTGAGGTTGGCAGGTTCGCAACGAACATGTCTAGAAAGGCTAACGTTGCTTCATCAGCCTTCTCGATGAAGCGACGAGAACTTAACCGAGCCTGCATGCGGGTGAGATATGGCTCATATTCTAAAGACGGCTCGTTCCTGATGTAGAGCTCGTTCTCTGTATAGAGTTCGCCAATGGCGCGAGCTATTGCGTCTCCGACCATCCACGGCGCACGGCGTTCGAATATCGGCGTAAGAAGCTTCAGCGTGTGTGCGCGCGTAGCTTCGATGGTGTTGAGGCGCGCCAAAGTTCTCGCACGTATGCCAAATGCCGCTTGACGCTATAGGCGGGGTGGTCGGGGAGCAGGTCGCTGGCGAGCTTGCCCCTCATTTGCGCTGAAAGCGATCAGTGATATTTGCCAAGTGATGCTGCGTGTCCTATCAACGCCGGCTGCTGTGAGGCTTTGGCTTCGAAGATTTTGTTATAAGCCTGGGGAAATGCGAGCATGAGCTGCCTGGCTTCAGCGAAATCAGCTTGAGTTTGAGCTGCTTTCCGCTGCAACGCCTGGGCTCGTCGTTTGTCGCGGAAAGCCATATAGCGCTGATTCAAATCCTTGATGACGACGACGCATTTCGACAATGCACGGGCCAAAATGGACGGCTTCGCAGTCTCGGTCTGCGGCAGCGGAGGTGGAACAGTCACGACGCCCCTCACATTGGTAAAGGTCAGAACTGCGCCGCAGCCGCGAAGCGGTCAATGGTCGGAGAGCGAAGCGTGCCTTGACGGCGAGCGGTCGGCGGTATGCTGGTCAGGCAATGGAATGTTGAATAAAGTCATTGTATTCATTGGTGTGCGGGATAAGTCCAGCGTATTTTGCGAGGGTTTCGGCGTCGTCGGACAGCGCCCCGGCCGCGTACTTGTCCTTCATTAAAACAACAGCGTTTCGTAGTTGCAGCGGAAGTTCTGAAAGCGCGTTTACGCCGGCGATGAGTCGTTGCTCACGGACCAGCTGGATGTGGGCGTCGCGACCGTAAAAGCCGAGATCCGGAATAACAATTTGCCCTTTATACAGCTGAATAAGCAAAAAGCCCAACACGAGACATGCGAAATCGCCCAGCTCTGCACGATCGAGGCGCGCAAGAATGACGGTGTGCTTCTTGAGCGCGAAGACATTACGGGTACCGCACAGAGCATTGCGCAGCTCCGGAATGAATAAGAGGTCGTCAAGCATCGCTCGCACTTCCTCGCTTTCTGTCTTGATCGTATCGAAGCGTCGAGCATCGCGTAGTAGCGGTGCAAGCGCGCGTTTGCCGTTGCGCACTGTCAATGTGTTCGCGCCTTCCGGGACGGCGGCGTAGAGGAGTTCTGAAAGCTCGCGTGCGCGTCGCGCTGTCATGTCTTTGAATATGTCGAGTGAGTGCTTGCGAGGATCGAAGATGGCGGTCTGCGCGATGTCGGGGACTTCGTCGTGTATGAAAAGGCACGGTTTCGACCGTGGTTTGACGTTCCGTTTGAGTCCGACGTGCAGTTGGTTCATGGCGAGGAGGCCTTGGCGAGTAGAGCCTCGAGCAGTGCAAGGGTGCTTGCTGTACGTTCCTCGCACTCGCCCGGAGAAATTATAGCAGTTTAGGAAATGTTTCCGGCACTTCGTCTGGACGGAAAGCGGAGCGCCGGCCATGACCCAATCCACGAGCCGCCGTCCTTGTGTCCGTTAGGAGCAAGGACAAGGGGAGACCAAGCGATAGCGCAGTGTCCGAGGGGATTGGGTCATGGCCGCAAGGCCTGACGAATGTGCCGGAAACGTTAGGAAATGTGCGGAGAAAGCCTACCTAGCATAAAGGTGTATCGGTAGGTGCGCGCGCTGGTGGGGCAAGATAAGAGAAAAGGCTGCCCGGTGTGCACCCAAACAGCCTTTCTGCTCCGTAAAGAGCGCGCCTCAGCGTGCTGCAAGCCAGGCTTCTACATCTTCGATGCGCCACCGGATGCTTGTCGGACGACCGCAAGGAAGCCGGCGGATTACAACCCGTGCGGGGAATAGTCCTGCATCTTCCCAACGATCGATCGTAGCGCGGCTGGCTCCGACGATTTCGACGACCTGACGTAATTTCAGCAATCGGCTCTTAGACATCTGCGGTGCTCCTGATGAAGCATCGCGCGATGGCCTAAGCATGATCGCTTTCGGCACGCGGATATTACCCAATCTGAAGAACGCTGCAAAGCGAGTTGAGGCAAGTTTAGGCTATCAGCCAGCCTATGAGGCTATTCGCGACGAGTTAGTCTTCAAGCTCACCGCGTTCGGGCGTCTGCCTAGCCGTATGTCGGATGTGCAGGATGATCACAGCGTCGGCGACGGTCGTGTAGTAAATGCGATAGGGATAGCGCGTCGGCGGCAGGACGCGAATTTGCGGCATGCTGGACCTTGTGCCGATGTTCGGCGATTCCGACAACCGCGCGATCTTTTCCTTGAGGTGTAGGCGCACGCGCTCGGCGGGACCCGGCCCCGCGTTCTCAAGAAGATAGTCGCGGATAGCGCGCAGATCGGCGCGGGCGCGGGCGTGAAGCCGAACCTTCAGCGCCATGCTTGGGAGAGGATCTCGTCGGTTTCGGCGTCGGCAAGATTTTCATTGCGCTCCGCGTCGCGCAGCGCCGGCTCAAGCGCGGCGCGTTCATCGTCGGACAGCGCGTAAACGTCGCCGGCGATCTCGGACAGCGCTTCGACGGCGAGCTCCTGCCGGGCTTCGGGCAGACCGCGAAGCCTCAAGAACAGCGTCTCTAGTTTTTCGAGCGTCGTCGGCATGCCTGACATCATATCACAGAGCCACGAGACGGCAATCGAGCTCTCTCCGACCCTCACTCGACTGGCCAGGCGATTGCGCATGGCACTCTGCTCGTCGATAGCAATGCGGTTGCTCAGCCGCCGACGCCGCGCAGCAGTTTGAACTTCGCACAATTTTACTTTTGCGTCATGACGACAATAAACGGCTCAACTGAGCCATGGAATCGCGCCGTCCCTTGACGGGTTAGATTTTCGTTTTCCTTTTTTCAAAGCGCATTTCTGCTTGGGTCTTTTTTATGGGTATCTGTCTTACTGAGTATTCTTATAAGGAGTGACTGGCAATTTCTGCTGATGTTGAACGGCGGAAGCTGCCGGTCATGACCGGCAAATATTGCCGGTCAAGCGCGGCAGGCCTCATTTTGCTTTAACTGTCAGATGCAGCCGGTACAGGTTGGTCTTACCAAGTCCCTGCTGCTTGACCTCGAGGAAAGCGGCAGCTTCAAGCTCCTTGAGATACGTGCGCACGCTGCGCTCCGCTGCTCCCATGTCGACGGAAAGCTTCTGTTGTCCTGGGAAACAGTAGTCTTCTTGCCAAGCGTACTTGAGCAGCATGGCGTAGGTGAGCTTGGCGCCAACCGACAGGCCCTTGTTGACCAGGATGAAGTTTGGCACTTGGGTGAATCCGTGCCGCGTGACCGGATCGGCGCCGACCAATTCGATGTTGCGTCGCGTGTGGGCCAACGCCGCCCCGATGTGATCCATAGCTGTTGAGGCCATTATAGAGCTCTGCCGCCGCGGCCGGTTAGTTATCAACAGCCGCTGGCTAAGCATTGTAGTTTTCGGAGTTTCCTGGGGCGTCGTTACGGCGCGGACCGAGCAGCGGCGTCAGCATTTCCTGCAGGCCGCGCACGAGAATGTTGGTCTCGCGATCGCGTTCAAGCAGCGCGTCGATTTGCTTGTCTTTGGTCTTGATCTGCTCGCGCAAAAAGTCGCGATCCTCTAACGCGCGCTCAACCTCCCTTTCGAGACCGGCGACATAGCGCGACGCGTCGAAGCTTTCTGTCGCGACCGGTCGCGGCACGTCCGGCGGATTAGCATTGGCAGTTTCGATAGCCAATCGTGCGACAGGTTGCGACGGCTCGGAGCTTGTTGTCGGCTGCTGTCGCGCCGTGTCGGATTGAAAGTGCGCTGCGTTCGGCGGCGCGACGTGTCGCGACAGGTCGCGTCCAGTCGAACGCGCGTCGAGCGCAATCAATTCCTCGATCTGCGCCAGGTGCCGTGCAACTGAGTCGGCAGTGATGAAGTACTTGTCGCCGAGGGACGTAGCCTCCTTGACGGCGTCGAGATGGCCGGAGGCGCAATAACGCTGGATGCTGCGCGGCGTTCTCGGATGTCCAGCGTGGGCGTAGAGAGATACAGCTGCGTCGATCGACAGGGAATAGATTGCGTCGCGACCTGTCGCGACGTGTCCGTTTGTGTCGAGCATGAGCGCATTATAACGCATTTCTGCTGACGGGCTGAGCTATCCCCAGACAAAGCTGACCTACTGCAAAGTGTTATATTAGAAGGCGCTGCCTACAATCATACAAAGACCGGATCTGACGTAGAAAGTCATTCTGTCCGCCATAACTAGGGTGCCTCACCGGCACGACCTCAGCACCACATCCGATGCGTTGCGCGCTCTTCGAGGCATCATTGCCGACAGCGATCACCCGCTTGGGGCACAGTATAGCGAGCAGCTCGCAAAGAACCGCCTCCCCAGCATCCCGCTCTTTTGAATTGTGCGCTCTGTTCGTGAAGGGGTCAGCTGGTTCGTGCGGGTGTAAAGGAAAGACATTCCACAAAAAGACCGGGGCACTTATAGTATCTAGGATGCCCCAGATCACAGCGGCAGTCCGCTCCGCTACTGGCGTACCGTTGGTAGGCCGAGCGACCTCGATACCCCAACGTTCTGCATGCTTGTGCATGTGAAGATCGTCCGTCAGCGCAAGACCTGTGCGGCGGCCCCCGCGATATCCCAGGTCTCTACCAATCCAAACAGAGTCGATCTCCACTTTCTCAGCTGCCTGAAGCATGAGTGTTAGTGTTAGTGATCGCTCCTTTGGCGCTTCGGCACGGTCATAAACTGGGCATCGGCTGGAATACGGGTTGAAGGTGTCGGGAAAATCGACGGCCTTGAGTTCAGAGACAAATTTCGCACCGTTCATGAGTCAGCTCCCAGCCAAAGGTTTGTAAGAGACTTTTCGGCTGGCCCTGCTCCCAACAACAACACCGCCGTTGTTGGTTCGGATGCTGCGAAACACGTCGTAGCCCTGGAGGATAGCATCCTCCCACAGCTTCAAAGGACACGCCTCAACCTCGTAACCGGCGACGAATTGTTCGACGGTCTTCAGCAGGTCGAAAGATAGGCCGCGCTGTCCCTCAAAGAAGTTCAACTGTTTGGCGCGGGAGAAGATGAAAGCTGAAAGGCCTTCCTCGACCACTATCGCCCGTCCGCTATCCTGCGCTTCATCGACTCTTGGATCGCTCTTTCGCTTATGTTTGATCAGTGCGCGAAAAGTCGGAGACCAATGCAGTACTGCCGCATTGGCGAAGTGAAAAACATCATGGAAGCGATATCCATCCGGGTCGCGTATGTTGTCGGATAGCGGGTCGCCAATGAAGACGCCATTCCATTGCAAGCAACTTCGGCCGCTCGCCCGCTGGCGGACAATTATTTCAAACTCTGACGGCAGTTGCTCGTCCACAGAAAAAGCTGAATCAAAGGTCGGCAAGGCGGCGTGATCAGGCGCCAAGAAGCGGCCACGCACTTTGGCAAGATTGATACGGACAGCACTCGCGAAGCTGACGCCTGCAGCCTGAAGTGCATGCAGGTACCGGTCGGCAAACGTTACCAATCTAGCGCGCGCGGATTCGTCAGGACCGGAAATCGAAAGCAAATCGGCCGCCGCCTCGCCAAGTTTGATGAGCGTAGCATCAAGGGGTAGAAGTGTTTTTACGGATGATACTTCCGACAGTGGGCTCGATAGCAAATCGCTCGCGGCCACAGCGGATTTGTAGCTGCCGTTTTCGGTCGTTCGGGCCAGAATTTCATCGATGCTCCAGCCAAGGCGTCGGCAGAGAGCAGTGAGATACCAAAGGGCGTCACCAAATTCTTCCTCGACAGCGCGCTGATATCCGACATAGGCATCCTTCTCCCGATGATGCTTTTTGGCAGCCGCCATGATGCTTCCAACTTCGCCAAAAAGACCGAGCAGAATTGGTTGCAGATCGGCATCCGTGAACCGATCGGTTGTCGCCGCCTGTTTCAGGTAATCGCTCAGAAGTATCGTTTGCCCCCTATCGATTTGGACCTTGCTCATGCTGTGCGACTCCAATCGAGCGGCTCGCCGCAATACCCGGCTTCATTGAGGCCCCGAATCCACGCAATGAATTGTTGAATCATGCCCTCGGGAAAGACGCTCTTGTGGTTTCGTCGTGCACAAATATCGGTCCCGTCAAAATCGCGAAACAACGCTGGGATTGTCGGACCTTGACCACCGAAGTAGACGAAATCCTGACTTATCAGGACGCGATTGACTCGGGTGTCATTAACGATGTTGGCCGCGTTCGGCCGTCCATCGGGCAGACTGTGATGGGAGTCCATTTGCTGCCAACCTTCGACGCCGGCAGGTCTGGAATAGATGTTGTCGCCAAAGGCTTGCTTCTTGCTGCCCTTCAGGTTTGGCTTCTTGAGCGCAAAGCGAGGGTTCTGCCAATATTGATCGAAGCTCATCGCCTCCGTGACTGTCATAGCATAAACGAGGCGTCCTGAGCGCTGGCGTTCTGCGCTTCCCGTTCCAATCACCCAATCACCGATGTTCGCGACGCGTCTTATGTTAGGTTTGCAGCAGCACAGCGTGCAGGTACCACCGAACGGGTTGGGGGCGAAGCCATAATCTCTAGCGACTACATAAGAGTAGAGTCGCAAGCAGCCCCCTAGCAGGTGAAG
This sequence comes from uncultured Hyphomicrobium sp., assembly GCA_902825785.1. Classification (GTDB taxonomy): domain Bacteria; phylum Pseudomonadota; class Alphaproteobacteria; order Rhizobiales; family Hyphomicrobiaceae; genus Hyphomicrobium_B. The sequence goes on from CADECN010000175.1 coordinate 7,182, forward strand.
CGTCTGATTGGCCGTGTAGCGCACTCGGAACCGTCAGGATTGTCCCAGCCGTTT
>CADECN010000176.1 GCA_902825785.1 uncultured Hyphomicrobium sp.
GCCGTCGTTTGCGACAAGCTCTTCCACTTCCGCCGCATCCGGAAACATGACGCGGATCTTGAGGCCGTAGCGACCTTCCGTATCGAACAGCGTGTCGAGCGTTTCGGGAAAATGGCGGCCGGTGTCGAGCGTGAAAACGTCGATCTTGGCCCCCGAAGTCGCGATCGCGTGCGTGATCGCCTGGTCCTCGATGCCGAGGCTTGTAGAGAACGAAGTGCGGCCAGGGACGACCGCGGCAATGACGCGGATGCGGTCCTCGAGCGACGTCAGCGCTGCGAGCTCGGCGTCGAGGCGTTCTGCCAGCGCGCGCATCGCAACGGCGTTCTGCGGCACCTGCGACGGGGCGGGTGCCGGTTGTTCGGTCGAAGCCATGGGGTCCTCCGGTCCGGATAGATATGTGGAAATGCATTTCGTGAAAAGCCCATTTTGCAAATAAGAATAGCATATTATTCCGCCCTTGGGCGCTGGAAGGACTTTTTGCGCAACGCAGCAGCCTGAGGATGCCATTCGCCGCAATAGCGGAGGCTTGGAGGCTAGCAAGCCGCCCCGGCGGCCAGCCACGCGGCCGCCCCACGGGCCGCCGCGACGCCCGAGGCAAAACACGCCTGGAGCAGATAGCCGCCGGTCGGGGCATCCCAGTCGAGCATCTCGCCGGCGACGAACACCCCGGGCATACGCCGCAGCATCAGTTTGTCATCGAGTTCCGCCCAGGCGACCCCGCCGGCGGTCGAGATGGCGCGCGCGATGTCAGCAAGATCGCGGACCGTGATCGGCACGGACTTGATCGCCTGCGCCAAGTCGCCGGCCGACGCGGGAAGGGGGCGCTCACGCAGAAGCCCGATCGCCGGGGCGCTGAGGCCCGCCAGCTTGCGCAGCGTATTGCTGGCGCTGTCGCCTTTGCGAGCCGTCGCGAGCTTCGCCGCGAGTGTTTCGGCATCGAGATCGGGCCTCAGGTCGAGAAGCAGTTCGGCGCGACCATCACGCGCGAGTGCCGAGCGGATCCGCGGTCCAAGCGCGTAGATTACGCCGCCTTCCAATCCGCCGCGGGTGATGATCGCTTCACCGACAGCGCGTGCGTCGCAAACCGAGACGGCGATGCGCTTCAGCGGCGTACCTTCGAAGCGCGCGATCAGGTGGTCCGACCATGCGACGCGGACGCCGCAGTTTGACGGTTGCAGCAGGTTCGTTTCCACGCCCGCCTGTTTCAAGATATTGACCCAGCCGCCGTCGGAACCAAGCTTCGGCCAGCTCGCACCACCGAGCGCAAGGATCGTCGCATCGAATTTGTCGCCGGCAATCGCGTCCACGACGCTCTCGATGATGGGAGCGCCGCGTGAATCGAACCCTCTCCACGTATGCCGCGTGCGCAGGGTGACGCCACGCTCGTCGAGCCTCTTCAACCAGGCGCGCAGCAGAGGTGAAGCTTTCATCGCCTGCGGGAACACGCGTCCACTCGAGCCCACGAACGTCGGCTGCTCAAGGCCGTTCGCCCACGCGATGAGATCTGCGGGCGGGAAAGCGGCGACGACGGCGCGCACCTGATCCGCGTCACGGCCGTAACGGTCAAGAAACGTCTCTAGTGGTTCGCTGTGCGTGAGATTCAAGCCGCCGCGACCCGCCATCAGAAACTTGCGCGCCGGCGACGGCATACGCTCGTAGACGACGACTCTATGACCTGAGGTCGCGAGCGTTTCGGCCGCCATCAATCCAGATGGCCCCGCACCGATCACGGCAACTGAACTCTGCACGCCGCCGTGGCTCATGAACTACCAAGTGCCCGTATTGGGCATCGACGCCCACGGCTCCTGTGCCGGTAGCGAACCGCCCTTCTGCAGAAGCTCGACCGAGATCAAGTCAGGCGAGCGAACGAAGGCCATGTGCCCGTCGCGCGGAGGCCGGTTGATGATGACTCCCCGCTCCGCGAGCCGCGCGCAGGTCGCGTAAATATCGTCGACGACAAAGGCCAGATGGCCGAAATTGCGCGCCGAACCATAGTCTTCCGCGTCCCAATTGTAAGTTAGTTCGAGCATCGGCGCTTTTTCGTTCAGCGCCCGTTCGACATCTTCCGGCGCTGCAAGAAAGATGAGCGTGTAGCGCCCTTTGTCGCTGTCGACGCGTCGAACCTCGCGCATCCCGAGGCCGTCGCAGTAGAAGGCGAGGCTCTCGTCTATGTTGCGCACGCGAACCATCGTGTGCAGGTAGCGCATGGTGTTCGGCTCCAGATCATCACATCACGGCCAGCATAACGCAGCGGCGTTGCCGCGACGGTGCGCCGCCGTCCCGCGCGGCTGATATGCAACAGTGCGCTCACGAAAGCTATCGCGACGACCGAGTCGACACACATGCAGTTCCGACGCACCTGTGAACAAGCACTGCACAACTTCTGAAGTTGTGCAGTGCAGCTTGGTGCTCAAGGCTCGGAATTTGTACGTATGAAGAGCGAATCACTTCGCGTCCAAAGCGTGGCGAAAACTTCTCCACCGTTGTGAACTTTGCAGGTGTGCAATTCTCGCGTTCCGCAATTCTGGGGACGAGTGGCGAGCCACACTTAGTGTGGCACTTTCATGCGCTTAGCGCCGTGTCTGCATGTGAATTGATTCGGCTATCTGCACCGTCAAGTAGGCACCGCAAAAAATGCCGCTATGCGCAAGCGAGGTGAATGTTATTGTTCGCGTCGCTTCGCCGGCCAAGGCGTTTGAGAATCATCGAAGAGGGCTCTTCCGATGTCTCCGACGCGAGTTCGCTGAAGCATGAAAGTAACGCGCATAATAACGTGCGACGCAGTAGCGGGGTAAAAGTGATGGGGGATTCCAAACGCCCGGATCCACCGGGGTTCGAGCCGCCAATTTCCGGCCGTACCGAGGGATTGGACGAGGGACTCGAAGTTTTCGAGATCGCTGGCTCGATCAAGTGGTTTGACGCTTCGAAGGGTTACGGTTTCATCGTGCCGGACAACGGCCTGCCGGACATACTTCTTCACGTGACGTGCCTCCGGGCCGGAGGCTTCCAGACAGCTTACGAAGGCGCGCGCGTGCACTGCGAGGTGCTGAAGCGCAACCGCGGTATGCAGGCCTTCCGTATCCTGAGCATGGATGAAAGCACGGCCATTCATCCCTCTCAGCTTCCGCAACGCACGCACGTCATCGTGCAGCCGGAGAGCGACTGGGAGCGGGCCTACGTCAAGTGGTTCAACCGCGTCCGCGGTTTCGGCTTCTTGACACGCGGCGATGGCACGCCAGATATCTTCTGCCATATGGAGACGTTGCGCCGGTTTGGCTTTACCGAGCTGAGACCGGGTCAGATCGTTCAGGTGCGCTGGGGTTACGGCTCAAAAGGCTGCATGGCCGCTGAGCTGAGGCCTGATGGTGTCCCGACCGGGCTACCGTCTCGCAATTGACGGGCTGCGCGCCGCGGCCTAAAGCCGAGGCACGATGCAGTCAAATACGGCAATGAAGTCATCGAAGAGGGCCAGCGCTTGCATGGCCCTCTTTATTTTGGCTTCAATCACACCGATGCTCGTTGCCTTCCAGTCCGTGCCGCTCGCCTACGCGCGCATGCGCGTGGAGAAGCTTGCTGTCGACCGGGCGGACGGCGCTGCCGTCGCCTTCAACGTCGAGATCGCGGCGACCGACCGGGAACGCGCCGTCGGGCTTATGTTCCGCACCAAGCTCGCCGACACCGAGGGCATGCTGTTCCCCTACGGCGACGAGCAGATCATCACCATGTGGATGCGCAACACGTACATCCCGCTCGATATGGTGTTCATTCGCGCTGACGGCGTTATCCATCGCATCGAGGCTCAGACGACGCCGCTGTCTGAAGCCATCATTTCGTCGGGCGCGCCGGTCTCGGCCGTGCTCGAGATCGCCGGCGGCGCGGCAAAGCGGCTTGGCATCAAGCCGGGCGACAGGGTTCGCCACCCGGCATTTGCCGCCGTACCCGCCCATTAGGGGCGCTCGAAACGGCGTAACTTGACCATTTTGCCCGAACACGGCACAGGAAGCGCGTCGGGGCGTAGCTCAGCCTGGTAGAGCATCTGCTTTGGGAGCAGAGGGTCGCGTGTTCGAATCATGTCGCCCCGACCAATCCATTTCAAAGACGTATCGTTCTTTCCCTGATGTGTTAGCCGGTCGCGGTCGGTGTTGTTGCTGATCCGCCAAGCAGCGAAGGCGATCCGACTTCACCAATCGCCATTCGTGCCATTCCCATTGAAAGGATCGCCATTTCGAGCAGGTTGGGTTTTGTCATGGCAAGACTCCAATAATTTGGTATTCGGAAACACGTTCGCCAATCTTGTTATAGCCTGGCTCTCCTCGCTTCTTGAGCCAAGGGAGATGCTCATAGAGTGACTGGTCGGGCTCGTCCGTTGTGATCTCGACATACATCCTGACGAAACGAACGTCAGGCCCAATCACGGTTTCAAATTCGTCGGATGCTACCGGTCGAGCGGAGTTGCGATCCAGTGGGTCTGAGAACCAGATGAACTGAGGAAGCTGATCGTTTGGAATCTCACGAATTCCAGAGGCCGTTTGGATTTTTTCGATGTTTTGCTTGCTGATGTTTGGAGAGCCGTATTTGGCGCCGAGGTAGCCGACGAAGGATAGCATCGCGACAGGATTTAGTTTGCGGTTCATAGGAAACATCGGCATCATTGCCGGGAGTAGAATGCCGCGATCGCCGAGATCAACCCATGGAGGTGGTCCGACGGCGTCGCGCCTCCACCGTTTCTGAGCCGCCAGAAGCCAATTATTGTCAGTGTCACGAACCGTGATGACGCCCGTTCCAACTTTTGTTTGGCCGTTGTCGTCGATCTCAAAGGTGAGACGGAAGCGGTGTGTGTAAGTGGGGAATGCAAAATATATAAACGCCGCTCCTGCGGCGACGATGATCGTAACGGTGATGGCAGCGCGTTTGAGCCACTTCACCTGATGCCCCCCGATGACGTTTTGCGAGTATGGAGTACGGACGCTAACAGCCGATCGCGACGAGTCAATTGTCCGAGATAGCCAGATGAAAATGTTCTGTGACGCTCCGTGAATCCGGGTTCGACGCGATACTGACAAACACGGTTGCTCTTCTTTTGCATGTGAGGCGGCCGGTCACTAGTCGCCGCGATTACCTCTCGGTTGCCAACGGCGACGAGACGTTGATCGGACTGCCCGTCAACGCGCTCGGCCATTCTAAAAATGATAGGAGCGGGCCGATGTTCGACCCGCTCCCAAATTCGCGATGCTCGTCGCCGAGCTAGCGTCGCACCTCAACCCTTGTGATGCGCCTGTTGCAGTCCGTAGACCGGAGTTGGGATGCCCGCCTGCCGCGCTTTCAATTGCAGCGAGAGATACTGCGAGTAGTGGCGCGACTGGTGCAGATTGCCGCCATGGAACCAAAGCGCGTCCTGTTGCGTCGGCTTCCACATATTGCGCTGCTCGCCTTCCCACGGTCCCGGGTCTTTGGTCGTCTCCGAGCCAAGCCCCCAGACCTTGCCGACCTTGTCCGCGACCGCCTGGCTGATCAGGTCCGCCGCCCACCCGTTCATTGAACCGTAGCCAGTCGCATAGACCACGAGGTCGGCCGGAAGCTCCGTGCCGTCGACGAATTTGACCCCGGTCTCGGTCAGCTCTTGGACGGCCGCGCCGTCACCACTCTTGAGTTTGATCGAGCCATCGATAACCAGGTCGCAAGCGCCGACGTCGATGTAGTAGCCGGAGCCACGCCGCAGATATTTCATGAACAGGCCGGAGTTGTCGTCGCCCCAGTCGAGAATGAATCCGGCCCGCTCGAGCCCTGCGTAGAAGTCTTTGTCCCTCTCGCGCATCTGATCATAGAGCGGGATCTGGAACTCATGCATGATCCGATACGGCAGGGAGGCGAAGATCAGGTCGGCCTTGCGCGTCGTGACACCGTTCTGCACCGCTTGCTCCGAATAGAGCGAGCCGAGGCCGATATCCATCAGCGTGTCGGAGCGCACAATGTGCGTGGACGAGCGCTGCACCATGGTCACGTCCGCGCCGCCCTCCCAAAGCGCGGCGCAAATATCGTGCGCCGAGTTGTTGGAGCCGATCACGACAACCTTCTTCCCGCGGTACTTGTCCGGGCCTGGATGGTTGGACGAATGCTGCTGTTCGCCCTTGAAAATGTCCTGGCCCTTGTATTTGGGCCAGTTCGCCTTGCCGGACATGCCGGTTGCCAGCACGAGCTGTTTTGGCTTCAGGACGATTTCTTTGCCGTCGCGTTCGACGACGATGGTCCATTCCTTGGCTTTGTCGTCGTAGCTGGCGCGCTTCGCCGTGGTCGAGCTCCAGTAGTTGAGCTCCATCACCTTGGTGTACATTTCGAGCCAGTCGCCGATCTTGTCTTTCGGTGCGAAGACCGGCCAGTTCTTCGGAAAGTCGATGTAGGGAAGGTGGTCGTACCAGACCGGATCGTGCAGACAGAGCGACTTGTAGCGCTTGCGCCAAGAGTCGCCTGCGCGCTCGTTCTTCTCTATGATGATTGTCGGGACGTTGAGTTGGCGTAGTCGCGCACCCAGTGCGATGCCGCCCTGCCCACCGCCGATGATCACGACATAGGGCTGTTTGGAAAAGCCGAGTTCCGTAATCTCGTCGTCGCGCTCTTCCCGCCAGGACTTGCGATCCTTGCCGTGCCCGTGCTTGGCGCCAAGCGGCCTCGTGAAACCGGCCTTCTCCTCGTGGCCCTTGAGCTCGACCATCGTGGTGAGCAAGGTCCAGATGCAGCCTTCCTTCATCCGAACGAGGCCATAGCCGCGCGCGATGTCGGTTTCGAACTCGATCCAGCTTTCGGTGACGCCCTCGGCCTCCGTCGCTTCTTCGCCCTCCGCGACCTTCCAGCCGCTCGGCTTCGCTTGCGACAACGTCGCCTTCAGCATGTCGCGGATCTGACCGTGTCCCTCCATCGTCTTGATGTTCCATGTAAAGGCCACCAGGTCGCGCCAGTAACAGTCGGCCTGGAACATGTTTACGGCCGCCTCTATGTCGCCCGCCTCAAGTGCGGCCCCGAACTTGTCCAGGAACGCTTGGACCTTGGTGGTGGGTGTTTTTTCAAGCATCGGTTTCCTCCATGGGCTTTTTCGGCGCAGGTTACCCCCGCGCCGTTACGGGTAAGAGCGCAAGCGTTGTGCCAGTATCGAGCGCACACATATTGCAAGCAAA
>CADECN010000177.1 GCA_902825785.1 uncultured Hyphomicrobium sp.
CGGCGACCGACGACTTGACCGACCCAAAGCCTCGCAGCACATGTCGTTTGTTGACGGTCAGTATCTCGACGAGCTTACTCTGCGCTTCGTTCATCGAGACCAGCCAGCCGCGCTTGACTTGGTCCTCGAAGAAATCGAGCACCATGTTCACGAGGCGGTTCAAATCTTCGAGCTGCAACGGGCCGAGGTAGTTCTTGGAACTCAGCGCATCCTCCTGAATAGGATGATCTCGCTCGTCGCTCCAAACGCGGAGCCCCATGTTCGGCTTGGAGGCGTTCGCCGACATTTTGATCTCGGCCGAGGTGTTGCCGGTGATTGCGAACAGCAAGCAGTCCTGGAAGTGCGCGAAGAACAGGGTCGTGTTCTTGGTACCCGGTTCATAGTCCTTGCACATGGCGAGGATCGTGCGCAGCTCGGCATACAGGTTGGCCTCATCGCTGCGCAGATCACGAATGATCTCGCGAAGCTCAGAGATCCGGTCCTGTTTGCCACTGAGCTGCCGACGATCAACGACGAAGCCTTTCGTCGCGACCTGCACCAGGACATTGGTCGCCCAGCGACGGAAGAGCTTGCCTTCGTCGGAGTTGACGCGGTAGCCAACGTAGAAAGCGACGTCGAGGCTGTAATGTGCGATTGCGCGCTCGACCCGCCGGCTGCCCTCTTGGCGAACTATCCGGAAATCCCGGATAGTTGAGTCATCGAGTTCACTGGCTTCCTTATATCTTTGAATATGCTCGTTTACCGTACGCACGTCGACGCCGAACATGGACGCCAAGTCAGCCTGCGTGAACCATGGTTCCTCACCATCAAATTGAAGCTCGACATGCGTGCCCGTGCGCGTCGTGTACACGACGAGGCGGTTGCCGGTTGCGACATCTTCAATGATCTGAAGCGGCACCGATTCGGTCGCTTTTTCGGCAGTTTTTGCCATTGCGTGCGTTCCTTGTTCAGGACCGCGAAAGGCCATTGACGCGGAACGCGAACGCTGTTTGAAAATTCCTATCGGCCGTTCACGGTCGGTGATGCTAATCGCTTTTCAAGCCCGGAGTGCTGGACACCCTCCGGGCTTGGTCTTTCTGATCTGCCTCGCAGTTTTTTGCAAGCGGCAGGCACATCGCACATGGGTTGTGCTGGTTTAAGTCGCATAGACATTCATTTTCGTTTCTGCTGGGCGGCCCAACTCTCCGGGAACGCCAAGGCCATGCGATCGTGCAACGAATTGTCTCTCCAGTCGCACTTGATTTGATCCACCGACGACGCGTCGAGAAAGTAGCTGGCGTTGGCAAGCCGCATGAGGTGCCCGCTTGCTACCGAGCGCGCATAGACTGCTTTCAGCTCTCGCCCCTCTTTGAAGCTGAACGTGCATACGCGCCCGCCAACCAGCCCGTAATTGTAGCCGAGAATGAACGCGGCGACCGCCCAAAGAAACGCCAGCCACGAAAGCGCCATGACGCTCACAACGCCTTCCTTCTCAATGGCACTCCAAACGATGGCGGTCATTCCCAAGACGGCGAGGATACAAAAGATTTTTAAGTAGAACGATGAGCCAGGTACGTTTTGGGATAGCGCGAACAACGCGAAGAGGAAAATCAGCATCCACGCCCAATTGGGAAATGGAGACAGGAGCTTTACGCCCCAGCTGCTCTCAGTCCAACGCGCGAAGCGGTTGATGCACCACGCCGCGCCGTCGGCGGCCCATTTGATGAAAATGCCGAAGATCGAAATCGGCACCGCCAGCACCATCAGCGAGAACAGCCAGTCGGCGACGCCCACTGTGGTTAGGAACTCGAATCCAAAGGAATAGAAATAACCAGCCTGGAAGATGGAGCCAACGAACACCAGGCCAGCGGGCACCCAGAAGGCAAGGGGGAGATCACGAATGTCAACCAGCATTCCCCACCTCATAGGCCCGATTCTGCGGCCGGATGTCCGTCGCTTTCGAAAGTATCCATCATAAGAAGCCGCCAGACGAACAGTCCAGCGCCAGCCGCGACGAGCAGCGGTACTGTCCACACCGTCTTCATATCGACTGCCAGTCATGCGAGACCGGCGCCCGTCGACGCCGGCAACGCCAACGACTATCACTTACCGCGCCGTGTGTTCGGCCCCGCGATCACCGTCGCGCCACCACGCTTGCCGCCGGCCGCCATGCCGCGACGAACTGCGACAACATCTGCTGCCACTTTCGCCTTCGCCAAGCGATCGGCATGCGGTCCTATGTTGTGCTGGCGACCGTCACCGACTCCGCTCTTGCGAAGTCCGCCGCGTTCTATCGTTTGGCCACGACCTGGTCCGCCGAGTTTTTTTATTACTCTCATCTTCATCTCCATGTTGCCGGCTGACCGCCGGCGTTATTACGCTGCACTCTGATCGTGGTCGTCCGCCCTTTCGGCTTCTCGCAGTCGGCCGAGTATGGTTTCGACCGGCTCGCCAAGAACCTCTGCAAGCTCACTTCGCTTAACGCCCGCCTTCTCAATTTCGAGCGTCACAGCACGGACAGCCAGGTCGACCGCGTCAGCCGCCTCGCCTAGATCAGAGATTTCCTTCGCGGCTTCCGGGTTCGCGGCGAGAACAGCTTGGCCAAGAACCTTCGCGCGCTGCTCTTCACTGACACCGCTGTATTCCGCCGGCATCTCGGCGATCGCCTGCAGCTCGTCCGCTGAAAACGCACCAACCGCTATGCGCGCGTTTCGCTTGGCGGGGTCCATAGCGCGAAGATGTGCCCGGATCTCACCGGCCAGGATCGCGCCCGCCAAATCGTCCTTTCCGCGTCGCGCCGGTAACAGCTCGCCATGCCTTTGCGAGCCGCGATCACGAGCCGCCTTGGAAGCCGCTCGGGCATTCTTAATGATGGGTGCCACCGCGCCGCTGACGAAGTTCTGAAACGCCGCCTTTCTGCCAACGTCACTCAAGTTCCGGTCACGCGCTATCTCGCCAGTCTTCGCGACAATCGCGTCGACCAGCCCAATGGCCGCGCGATACTCACGTTCGGCAACGCCGAAGTGTTCTTGGCCACGCCGGTGTTCAAACTTCCAGGTCGGCACGTACCGACCGTTGATCATCATTCCGTGTTTCATCGTCGTTCTCATCATTGAACTCAAGCACACAGGTCGCCGGCGGAGCATCGCGCTCAGATGCAGTTTCGGAGATCCGCGTTCCCCGCCAGCGACCATTCTGTTGTCATCGTCCCTTTAGTCGTCTGCGCCGCTGCATTATCTGCGCGTAGGCACGACCGTCGAACACACCTGGCTCGGAATCAGGAACTCGGCACCATCGACCGACGGTCGCGACTGCGGGCTCATACGGATCAGCGGCTAATTGCATGGCGCCGACGAGAGCGTTCGCGTAATCGTCAGACCCGCCCTGGCCGTGGTCAACGCGATCCTTGCCGGATGGCGCGACGCGGCGCTCGAGCAATCGCAACTCGCGGATTAGCCTCGGGTGGTTCGGTATCAGGATCGCATTGCGCATGAACCATGGCACCGCCTCGAGGTAGAGCGCCGATTTCGGCTTTTCGGCGCGAGCGTATGCGATCCCGGCGTTCTCAAACGCACGCACCGTCCAATCGCCGGCGAAATTGTCGCCTGTGATCTCGTCACAGCCATATGACCGCGCCAGATCGGCATACTCGGCGGCGATCCCGTTCGGATCAAATGGGGGGCGTGCACCGCGAATGACGTCGGCAACAAAGCGCTCGTCTTCACGATGCCCGATGCACATCGTGAAGTGATCATGACGGCCGGCGCTCGCGTCGACGAAGGCGCAATACTTGAACTCGTGCCGATAAGGCAGATCGAGCGGCCGGCTGTGATCGATCGCGGCATCAATCACTGCGTCGTCGAGCAGCGCGGATAGATCGTTTCGGAACTCCGCGTCCCACTCCGCGCGTGCCGCCTCCGGGTCATTGCGCCGTGCGCGGTCGACCACGGCGGTGTTGATGCACGGGTTGAAGGTCGCGGTGCCACCCTGGACAACCAGGACCTCGTCGTCATCCTTCCCGAAGTGATCTCGGTGCTTCGTGTGCAGGAGACCTAGCCGTCGATATGGCGACGATATCCCGACCAACATGCCGCCGGTCGTGGCGAGTGCAGGGATGACAGCCCGATAAGTCTCGACGTCCGGCGATGCAGAGCTTTCGTCTCGCCAATAGGCGCTCTCGTCGAAAACGCAGGCAAGCAGCGTGCGGCCCCGAACCGTCCGATAGCTGTTGGTATGCACGCCAATGATGATGTTACCCTTCAGCCTGATCTCTTCGGCTGTTGGGTCGCCATCGAGCTGCTTGGCAAGGATCGGGCTCGAGGTCAGGAAGCCTTCGCAATAATCGTGCACAGCACGCGCCTGGGACTTGGACGGCGACAGCACCAAGACGTACCCCGTCTCGCCGGGGGCAAGTTTGTGCGCATGGTTCTCAAGCGCGGCGATATACGTGCCGATCACAGCGGCCGTTCGGCTCTTGCCGCCACGTCGACCCGCGACGGCCCAAAGTTCGTCGACGCGCCGGGTAGGGGGCTTGCGACCACCAGACACGGACGCGAAGGCCGCCGTGTCTGCATCACTCATAGGGATGCAAAAGGCCGCCTTCAGCACCGCGCGCCACACCGCCCATGATTCCAGATCGCCAAGCGCGCCACCCAACAGCATCGGATCGGCGATTGCGTCGTCGATTGTGAGGCCGGCAGAGCCCGTCATGATGCGCCTCCAATGGTGGACTGCCGGCGACGCTCGGATTCGCCGCCGGCAGCCTGCTGACGGTCAGAGGGATGATGACCGCCAGGCCGCGCACGCCGCGAAAGGAACGGCCGCGCGGGATTGGGTGATGGGTGCAGGCTACGTCTCACGTCGCACCTCCGTTGCCTTTGCTTGCGATGTAGGCATCGAGGCTGGGCGTCACGTCACGAGGCTGGCGCTTAAGCCCCAGCGCTCCGAGGATGCGCACCAGGGCATTGGACAACGCGCTGTAGTCCGTGGGCGAAAGGCTCGGTTCTCTACCATCGAGCATGTCGGCATCAGCGGCGGCAAGTCGGGTCGAAAGCCCAGCGGCTCGGTCGACCAACTCCAGCTCGGCACGGCTCAGTGCTTGCCGGCCCCCGCGATCGGCGATGATCTCGTCGCGGGTTGCGACGAACATGCGGCCCGCCCTGGTGCGAAGGTCCAGCGTCGCAATCGTGGGAATGGTCACCTTCAGGCGGCGGCGCCGGCGCAAGCGCTTTCGCGCCCCCCAATCGATCTCCGTGTGCCGGCGTTCGGCCTTGGTCCGTCCTGTGCTCATCGGCTGTTTTTGACCTGTTACGTCACGATGTTTGTGGGCAAATTCAGGGTTCACGCGGGACGCAACAGGCAACAAACGCTTATTTTATCGGTGTTTCTTGCACCTTTCAGGCGGAGGGTATCTCCGTCGAACCCTGAGTTGCGCAAGCAAGGGCGGGCTTCTCGGCGAGATCGTCTTTGTCTCGCCCGGCCTCAAAACGGTATGTCCTTGTCTTCGACCGCATCAAAGCGAGAGCCGGTCGAGCGGTGCGAAGTGTTGGCTCGGCGATCGGGCTGGTCTTGGCCGCGACCGCGTTCTGCATTGCTGCTGTCTCGCTTCGGCGGATTGCTCAATTTCAAGATCCAGCATTCCTCGCCCTTGTCGTTCGGCTCAGGCAGGCGGGTGAGTGAGACCATTGCCAAGCCCAGGTGGCCAACGAAGTAGCTCGATCCGTCAGCGCCTTTCTTTCGATTGAGGATCGCCAGATTGCTTTTCGGATAGTCAGTTCGATCGTTCATGGTGTCCTCGTTCTCGGTTTCGATGTGTTCAGTCCGTGGGCATGATATTCCGCTGTCGCTGCCAGCCCCCTTTCGAGTTCTGTTTGGTGGTCGACCTCGGTCGCTATGTCGTGGGACTTCACTTTGTCCGCGCGCGATTTGAGCAATGCGGTGAGCGTTGCAGTTAAGATTTCTGGCTTGGTTCCCGATAACTGATCAGCGAGCAATGAGAGCGCTGCGATCGGGTCCGGTGCTCGGAACTCACGGTTTCTGATCAGAGGCTCCAGAAGACCGCTAATGACTGCCTGTCGTGATGGCGTCCTGATCCGCTCCAAGAGATCGTCGATCCACTTCACACACACAGATCGCCCCTGAGGGGGCTTTGGGGGTGTGTTTATAGGAAGTGTTTCATAGGTAGTGTTTGCCCGACTCGTGGGTCGGGTTTGGCGCGCATTTTTCGGTCGGGCTTTCGGAGAATTTTGGGTCGGGCTTTGAATTGGCGGGTCGCATTTTTCGGTCGGGTCTGACAGACGATCGGCGACGCACATTCCAGTCCATTCTTCCACCAACACGGCGAGCGTCGTTTGCCAGGGCACCGGCCCCGCCCGCCGCCGGCTAAATCCAGGAAGTTCACTGTTGGCAGGTATCGGACGTCGCACAATGTAGCCGCGATCTTGTAGACGCCGATTGGCACGTTCAACTGAACGCACAGCCATACGTTTTTCACGCGCGATGTGTTCGTTGGTATGCCAATCGCTGCCGACATCCCAATTCGTCCGTCTCAGATAGAAATTCAGGGCGGCCCGCTCGGCGGGTGTGATCCTGTCACGATCGGCACGATCCGAGACACGCTCTTTCAGGGCTGGGAGATACCGCCTAGGGATCTCGCGGCAATCGCGTTCCACATCATCGTAAGAGCGCGCGCATCGCTTGGGCTCGATGCGTGGCTTGCGCGGACGACCACGCGGCGCAGGGAACGGGACAACGGTGCAAACCGAGCTCGCCATCACATCGCCCTCACGGTGACGACTATGGTTCCCGGCTCGATACTCTCGTCACGTTCGATCGATACCGCCTGGATCAGCGACGGATCTTCAATAACGCGGTTAGCGATCAGCGCCTCCACGATCGGCGCCGGCAAGGCGTGCAAAGCTGTCGGATGCTTCGGTCGACCCGCGCGAATGTTGATGCGCACCCGCTCGCGGAAAGTCGGCATTCGCGCCGCGCGCATCGCCCACCCGCACGTATCGCGCCACTTCTCCTGACTGCGCCACGATGCACGACTACCGCAACTCCCAGGCGGCGATTCAATCGTGACGGTTGCCGATAC
>CADECN010000178.1 GCA_902825785.1 uncultured Hyphomicrobium sp.
GCGCCGTCAGCACGCCGCTCAAACCCTGGACGCTCGGTTTGGCGCTGGCTCTGCTGTTTGCAGACATTATCGCCGTGTTGGCTTTGCAGGCCGGAGGCTTGGCGTATCTCTTCTCTCGGCGTGCATTGACACGTGCCGGTTCGGCCGCGGCCATAGCGGCGGCTCTTCTTGCAATTCCGTTTGTCGGAGATGCACGAGCTCAAGTCGAAGATTTGCTTCCGCAGCGTGATCCGAGTGTGTTCTCGGCACCGGCGCGAACGCCACGCGCCATCGACTCGGCCACGGGCGCCGACGCGCAGGCGATCGAGGCCACGAGCAAGGTGACATTCGGTTACGTGCTTTGCGGCGACCGGGAGACGGATGAAACGAGCCGGCTCGGCCTATTGGGCTTGGCGCGCGTACTGGAAACGCGGACGGCTGTGGATCCCGGTGAGCCAAAGGCTGTCGACATCACGACGGACGAGATTGCCTTCTACCCCATTCTCTACTGGCCGGTGATCGAGAGTGCCGAAGCGCTGCCTGACAACGTAATCGCGAAAATCGACGCCTACATGAAAGAAGGCGGGCTTATAATTTTCGATACTCGAGACTACGGCCAAGGCGGCAGCAATAACCTTCCGACCGCCGGCAGAAGCGGCAATGCGCTGCAGCGGCTGCTCAGCAAGCTTGACGTTCCACGCCTCGAGCCGGTTCCGGAAAACCACGTCGTTACGAAATCGTTCTATCTTCTGCGCGGCTTCCCTGGACGTTGGGACGGCGGGCAGCTGTGGGTCGAAGCCATCTCCGACAGCGAGGCGAGTGCGAACCGTGCGCGCGTTTCGGACGGCGTCACTTCGATCATGATCACGTCCAACGACTTCGCGGCGGCATGGGCGCTAGATGATCGCGGCCGACCGCTTTATCCGACCGTGCCTGGCGGCGAAATGCAGCGCGAAATGGCCTTCCGTTCGGGCGTCAATATCGTGATGCATGCGTTGACGGGTAACTACAAAGCCGATCAGGTCCACGTGCCTGCGCTTCTCGAACGGCTCGGACAGTGAGGGCGCGGGCATGAACTGGTCGATCGACTTCGCGCCCCTTCTTCCCGAACCGCTCATGTGGGTTTTGGCCCTGCTGGGTTTGGCTCTTGCCGCGCTTTTGTTTGTGCGTCGCTCACGCGGCGCCGTCCTTCGCCTTGCGGCGCTTGCGGCGATGCTCGCCGCGCTTCTCAACCCAACGCTGCGCGAAGAAGAGCGCGAGACACTCAACAATGTCGCGATCGTTGTGCTTGATGAAAGCCCAAGCCAAGCGCTTGCGGACCGTCCCGCTCAAACGCAAGCGGTGAAAGCCGATCTAGAGGCCAAGCTCGCCAAAATTCCCAATCTCGACGTCAAATGGGTGGTGGGCGGCAAACCGGGTGACGCCAAGCCGGCCGGAACAAACATATTCTCAGACCTCAATGCGGCGCTAAGCGATACCGCGCCTGATCGCATCGCGGGCGTTATGTTCGTCACTGACGGACAGGTGCATGACGTGCCGAAATCCGCCGCATCGCTGGGATTCTCGGCGCCGGTTCATACCCTTCTCACTGGTTCTCCTGGTGAATTCGACCGCCGTATCGAAGTAATTGAATCGCCGCGCTACGGTCTCGTCGGCCAATCGCAGAATATCGAGCTTGCGGTGCGCGAGACTGGAAAGCGGAGCGGCGCCTCCGAGCCGGTCACACTCAAGGTCCGGCGCGAGGGCAAGCCCGACGAGATGGTGCGCGCAGAGATTGGCCGCCCTGTCAAAATAGACATGCCGCTGCCGCACACGGGCACGAACATCGTCGAGATCGAACTTGAGCCCGCGCAAGGAGAACTCACACCCGCCAACAACCGCGTCGTGGTCGCCGCCGAGGGCGTGCGGGAAAATCTTCGCGTGCTCCTGGTTTCCGGAGAACCTCATGCCGGTGAGCGCACGTGGCGGAACCTGCTCAAGTCCGACGCAGCGGTCGACCTTGTTCACTTCACCATTCTGCGTCCACCGGAAAAGCAGGATGGTACGCCGATCAATCAGCTCTCCCTGATTGCGTTTCCGACGCGCGAGCTATTTTCGGAGAAGATCAAGGATTTCGACCTTATCATCTTCGACCGCTACCAGCATAAGGGCATCCTGCAGCTCTTGTACTATGACAACATCGCGCGATACGTGGACCGTCACGGCGGCGCCTTGCTGGTCGCGGCGGGCGACGACTACGCAAATTCGTTCAGCGTCTATCGCACCCCGCTTTCGACCGTGTTGCCCGGTCGTCCCACGGGACGCGTGCTTGAAATGCCTTTCAAGGCGCACGTAACACCTGAAGGTCGGCGCCATCCCGTGACCGAGGGGCTTCCAGGCTCGACTGGTATTCGCCTCGCCGATGCATCCACAGAGCCGTCGTGGGGCAAGTGGTTCCGGCAAGCCGAAGTGAGCGCGGATCGCGGGCGCGTCGTCATGAACGGCGCAGAGGATCGGCCGTTGCTCATCCTTGACCGCAAAGGCCAGGGGCGCGTGGCGTTGCTAACGTCCGATCACGCATGGCTGTGGGCACGGGGTTACGACGGTGGCGGACCGCACAGCGATCTGCTGCGGCGGTTGTCGCACTGGCTCATGAAGGAACCCGATCTCGAAGAAGAGCGTCTGATCGCATCGTCAAAGGGCCTGAAGCTGACGATCGAGCGGCGTTCGATGGAAGATAGCGTGCCGCCGGTGAAGCTGATGGCACCCGGAGGCGAAGTCAGCGATGTGACGCTCGATGCGGTTCCAGTGGAGCCGGGCGTCTGGCGCTCCACAATCGACGTGAAACTGCCGGGGCTCTATAAGGCTGAAACCCAAGCACCGTCGGGAACGTTGACAGCGGTCGCGAACGCCGGCGTCGAAGATCCGCGCGAGATGAGTGAAGTCACGGCAAGTGACACAAAGATGAAACCAATCGCGGACGCGACGGGAGGCGGCGTGTTCTGGACGCATCCGACAGGCCCGTTCAGTGCGCTCAGTGGCGGTGTCGACGTTCCCCGTATTTCCATGATGTCAACGGCGACCGTGATGGCGGGGTCCGGCTGGATGGCGCTCAAGGATCGCGAAGCTTTCCTTACGCGCGGCGTGAAGCTCACTCCGATGTTCACCGGCCTTGCAGCTTTGTCGGCGCTGCTCGCGTTGATTGCGCTCGCTTGGTGGCGCGAGGGTCGGTAGGCAGCGGCCATGTCACGTCCCGGCACCCAACCTAACCCCATCGGTCTGGTCGCAAGTACATCGGACGAAATCACCGCGATTGCAGCCCGCCTCGTCGCGGGCGGACATCGCGTTATCTGGCTCACACCCGCTGGCCGCGCGGCGAATACCCACGCACACGGTATCGAGTACGTTGCAACGGCCGCCGATGTCGGTGGTGAGTGCGGCACCGTTCTCACTCTGATCGACGACACAGACGATTTGCGGCGCATTCTTTTTGGTACCCCGGACCATGCGGGCCTCGGCGTGGAAATGAAGGCCGGTTCCGTGCTTGTCGATCTCGGGGTCAGGCCGCCGCGTGAGACGCAAAGCTTTCTTGGTATGCTCGGGATGCGCGGCGTTGCGGTTGTCGATGGCGCTATTTTGGGCTCGCCGCAAACCATAACAGATGGCGGCGCAGTCGTTCTTGCGGGTGGATTTGCAGAAACGCTCGATTCCATCGAACCTTTGCTGAGAATACTCGGCCGCATAGAGCGGACTGGCCCGCTCGGCAGCGCCCACACTGCAGCAGCGCTGATGGGCTACGTCGAAGCGGCCCATGCAGCCGCACGAGAAGAAGCCCTGGCCGTGGGCCGCGCCTTCGGTGTGGCGCCCGGCGCGCTCGACCGGGTCGTCGACGGACGTTTTGACGCCGGCCCCACCAACGTGTTGCATCTGAGACATCGGGCGGAGCTTGCTAAGCGACTCGCCGCCGATCAGGGTTACACGGCTGACATCATCAGCTTTCCCGATTCGAAACGGGCGCAGAAGGCTGACGAAGGCGGTTGACGAGACATCGCCGCCTTGCCCAGCCGATGGCCGCCTTCACACGACTCACCTACGTTGCGCTCTTTCAATGGGCTCCCCAACGAGGCTGAGATGTCGGCTCTTTTTCGTATCATCTATGCGGCGCATGCCAACGGCACGCACCATAAATTGGCACTCGACGCCCTTGGCTATCTGCAGCAGCGCGAAGCCGAAGACTGGCGTCGCGTTTTCCTCAAGCACGTGTCGCTGTTTTTGGAAGGTTCGAAGGCGCCCGACAAGAGCTTCAAGGATTTCAAAAACCACGTTCTGCACGTTGGCGACAACTACTGGGGTGGCGCGCCGGAGAAAGTGGAGGCTTGGTACGGCCACACGGTCACCGCGTTGAAGGAAGCCCGCTGGGCCGACGCAGCGTACGCGGCAGGCGTGCTTAGCCACTACTACACCGATCCGGTCCATCCGTTTCATACCGGCCAGACGGAAGCGGAGAATTCGATCCACCGCGCGGTGGAATGGAGCATCAATCGGAGTTACGACAACCTGCGCGCGCTTGGACTGAAACGCTTCCCTGAGCTGACGGTGTCGGTGCCCGAAGGAGAGAACTGGTTGCGTGAGTACGTGTGCGACGGCGCCGAGTTCTCGCACCGCTACTATGAAAAGCTGATCGCGCATTACGACTTAAAGGCTGGCGTCATCACGCCCGAAGCAGGCCTTGACGATCTGGGCCGGGAAGTCGTCGCCGAACTCCTTATCTACGCCGCCCAGGGTTACGGTCGGCTTCTGTCACACGCGATTGCTGAAGCCGGCGTTGCGCCGCCGCCCGTCAATCTGGCACTCGACACGATGATCGCCAGCCTAAACATCCCGTCCAAGTGGATCGAGAAGAGGTTGGCCAACGCGGAAGACCGCGAGATCGTTCGTGCGATCTATGATGAGCTTCAAGCAACAGGACGCGTCGTCAACAGCTTGCCGGAAGACGACCGCGTCATCCGCGACCTGCACGCGCGCGAAGTGCTGGCGCCACGTATGGAGCAGAGGAAGAAGGCGCGTGAGGCACGCATTCCGAATGGCGATCCAGGTGCGGTTCAGCGCGCAAAGCAAGTGGCGAAGGGCAAAGCTAATCCGATCGCACCGGCGGTGCTTGCCGGAGATACCGCGCTGGAACGGGCGGTCACGCGTTCCGTGACGCAGACCAAGCCAATTCAGCCTCCACCTTTACCGACCACACAGATGAAGCCGGCCCCGACCGTCGTCGCGCTGGCACCGACACCAGACGCGGGCGCTCGTGCGAGCGCGGCGCGCGAACGCAAAGTCTACCTTGCGAGCGGCGATACGGTTGAGCGGGCGCCTTCGATCGGACCCAAGATGGCGGAGCGACTGGCAGAGTTCGGTATCGATACGGTTCAAATATTCCTGGAACAAACGCCGGCCGACCTGGCCGACCTGCTCGATGACAGCCGCATCGAAGCGGGGACGATCGAGGATTGGCAACAGCAGGCGCAGCTCGTCATGGACGTGCCGGGCTTGCGCGGAACACATGCGCAGTTGCTCGTCGGCGCAGGATATCGCACGGCGGCCGACGTTGCGGATGCTGATGGCGTGGCACTGGCCGCCGACGTTTTGAAGTTCGCCGCGACTTCGGAGGGCAAGCGCATCCTGCGTGACGGTGAGCCGCCGGACGTGGCGCGCATCAAGGATTGGGTGGCAGCGGCCAATGAAGCCTTGGCGGCGTGAAGGCCACTGAGACGGCTTCGTCACCGGGCTTGCAGTCTCTGGGCAGATTGTACGCGTCTTGGCCGCCCACTCGGTTAGCGGCTGGAAGGCGTCTCAAAGTCTGAGACAGGGCACCGACCGTACCCGGCGTTCCCTGTCGGAGTTCCACCACCCGGTGCCGCCAGCCTGACCTCTCGACCCACGTCGGCACGAAGCCGACCGCGGATAAGCGCGCCCGTTCGCCCATCGGCTTCACAAACTCGATCAACGCGATGGCGCCGGAACGATTTGGCGTCCAAGGCTGATTGGAGATGAAATTTCCGAGCGAGTAGATCACGAGGCCTTCGCGGCCCGACCGTGTGGTCAGCTTTTCCCAAGGCTGCAGAACGTGCGGATGGGCGCCGATGATGACATCGGCGCCGGCATCGATGGCCGCGCGCGCATAGACGCGATCCGACGGCAGCGGCGTGGCGCTGTTCTCGACACCCCAATGGGGGGTGAGGATGACGGCGTCTACGTCCGGATCCTCGGCGGACCATCTGATCTCGCCAAATACCTGGTCGCGATCACGATAGCAGTTCAACATGCGGCCGCCGCTGTCGGCGCCGTCGTTGCTGCCGTAAGTGCAGGCGATAAAAGCAACGCGCACACCGTTGGCCTCGACGACGGTGCTCCACGGCCGCAAGCGTTCCTCGCCTCTACGGCGCGTTCCAGCAAAGGCGAGACCACCACGTTCCAGGGCGTCGATCGTCCTGTCCACGCCCAGGACGCCGCGATCGCCGGCGTGATTGTTCGCGGTCGAGACGATATCGAAACCGCTGTCCTTCAAGTCGTCGACCAGCGAGGGATGGTAGTTGAAGATCATGCCGTTGACGGCGCCCGTGTAGACGCGTCCGTCGAGACGGCGACCCGGGTCTTGGATGTCGCGGCCACCGGCGCCCACGCCTTCGGCGACCGCGCCTTCGAGATTGCCGTAGGTGATGTCGGCATCTTCCAGGATGTGGCGGACGGGGCGCCAGAATTCCGCGTAAGATCCGCGCCCCCTCAAGGCCTGGCGCTGGAGCGCCGCGTGAAAAAGAAGGTCGCCCACCGCTGCGACGATGACACGATCTCCACGGTCGCAGGCAGACCTAAATCTGATGGCATCGCCTGCGCGGGCAGGAAGCGGGCTAGCCGCCGCCGCGAGCGCGAGCGAAAATGCGAAGGCAACGCTAACGGTACGACGCATGACGCCGCCCCCGGCGCCAACAATTCCCAATCCCCCTCATCTTCGCCGCATGCAGCGCCAATGGAGGGGAGATGGGCGGTTCTTCCGCTGAACCC
>CADECN010000179.1 GCA_902825785.1 uncultured Hyphomicrobium sp.
TCGGTATCGGCGGCCGTGACGACGAGCTTGATGGGCGTCGGTTCGAAGTTCTGCGTCTTAAAGACGCGAAACGGCGTTTCGCTCTGAATGACAAACAGGATCGCGCCGCCGCGCACGATGTTGCCGTGATGAATGAGGCTGGTGCGACTGAACGCGAGCCCGTCGCCCGCGGAGCCACCCACCAGCCTGATGTCATCAAGCGACCAGTGCAAGGCCGCGATCAGTGCCTCCTCTTTGTTCGATAGGCCGTCAACCAGCACGATGGCGAATACTTGGTCGCGACCCGACTGGCTCGAGCCTCCGATCATCTGGATACGCATCCGCCGCGCGATCTCAGAGGCCCGTTCAAGACCCGCGCTCGCGATGTTTGGAATAACTTCCGACAGAACGCGGAAGCCGCGCTCGGGGAAGGCGATGAACACGATCCCGCCCTGCATCATTCCAAGTGGGCCAACCTCGCCCGCTGTGCTGCATCCGGAAATGGCGGTGTCTGGAAACGCCTGCCCCATGGTCTCAGAGAGCACCTGCGGATCGTGCTCGATCGAATAGAACACAATGATGTGTTGATACACGTCGCCGGCAAGCTCAAGGCGTGCGGCCGCAATGGCGTCCCTCGTCGATGCGAGCGCGCTCGCCACGACCCTGATCCCGCAGGCAGGCCTTATGGATTTGGTGGGCATAGCGGGTGTTTCAGCTCCGGGTGTCGGCAGCTTGACGCGCTTTTTTGTGCTGCCTGTCCGACCCTGCCACAGGGACCGGTGCTGCGGCAATGGTTGCGCCGAACCGGCGCCGCTGCGTGATTAACGCGCCTCGATCAAACCTGAGTCGATCAGCCTTCGATGGAAGGAAAGGATCTGGTCCTTGTCCCTGCAGGTATAGTAGCGGCCATCACACACGCTCATCAAACGCATCCGCTCGCGGTTGGCGTCCGACAGGGGCAGCCCGGCGGAATGAAGCAGCACAGCACCGAGATAAGGAACCTCCAGCGTGTCCACATCCGGCAGGGGCGGTGGCTCGTAGTTGATCGCATCGACTCGGTAATAGGTCAGTAATCCCAGGCTTTCGGGCGTCATCTTGACGTCCTCCGCGGCAAGCTTGCCGTCGAAGCCGAGCAATATGCGCGTCGCCACAGGCTGGTGATCGCCGTAGTGAATGATGAGGAAGCGCTCATTCGGGAAGCGGCGCGCGAGGTCGGCCCGGAAGGCGTCGTAGTCCATTTTCGCCATCGCGAGCCGGCGCAGGTATTCGCTCATTTCCGGATCGCTGTCGGGTCCGCCGCCGGGCACTTTGACCTCCGGCTCGTACGGCGTGTTGTAAGGCAGATGCGTGGCCGACGTTAGAATGAACGTGAACAGCGGCTGGCGTGAGCCGGCCACATGGCGGGCAAGCCGATCAAGTGCGTTGTTGTAGTAGAAGGCATCGCGCTCGTTGAAGCGCTTGGCGCCCTGCGCTTTGTAGTCGAATATTTCCGGCATCCCGACTGCCGCATAGAAGCGGCCGTTGGACACGAAATCCTTCGGCACCGGATAGAAGACGCTGTTGTGGTATCCGCAGCGCGCAAGCGACTGGGGAAGCGTGTCGCGAACTTTGCCCTGCATCAGCGACTGCACGAACGGCCTCATGCCGCCGAACGAGTAGGTGGAGACGCCCGTCAATACCGAGAACTCGGTAAGCCATGACGCGCCGCCGTATGTTTCCACGCGCAGCCTGTGCATGCGCCCGTCGAGCGATTGGAAGAAGCTGTCGAGCGAACGGTCATACTGGAGCCCCGGAAAAAGCGATGGCGGTACCACGCTTTCCTGGTGGATGAGGATGATGTGGGGAGGTTTTTCGGCGGGATCGCAGTCCGCAGGAATCTTGAATACCGGGGCAGCCTGGCTGGGCGCCGCGTCGAGCAACTGTCCCTTGACCAGGGTTTCGAACGTCTCCGACCAGCTCGAATAGAACGACGATACGTAAAGATGGTCCCAGAAGAAAAGCGTATTGCGCCGCTCGCCCTTGGCGTTGCTCGCCCACAAGGCCGACGCCGTGAACAAGACCAGCGCCGCCGTGCTGACGTTGCGAGACAGGCGTGTCGGATCAATTCGATAGATAAGCGACGCGGTAATGCCTGTCGCGGCCACGCTCGCAAGTATGGCGAGTAACGCTGCCTTGTGATCGACCCATAAAAACGACAGCGTCGACCACGACGTCAGGTAGAAGACAATGTCGTAGGCGTGCAGCACCATCTCGAAATAGTGGCGCTTCACGTCGGACGCGATGACGATCATGGCAACGAGGCAGGCGACGACGGCAATCGAAAACAGCAGCCGGCGCGTGATGAGCGCGAGCGCCGCAACCTGAGCAGCCGTAACCGAGGCGGCAAACGCGATGTTCTCGCCCCAACCTTCGTAATAGTAATGGTAGTAGCTCAAACCCGCGGCGATGACCGCAATCGCCGTCCAGGCGACGGGCAGCGCTATCGGG
This sequence comes from uncultured Hyphomicrobium sp., assembly GCA_902825785.1. GTDB lineage: Bacteria > Pseudomonadota > Alphaproteobacteria > Rhizobiales > Hyphomicrobiaceae > Hyphomicrobium_B. The sequence continues at coordinate 2,467 of CADECN010000179.1, forward strand.
CCACCGGTCGTCCGCAACCACGGCAGATATCTCGGCAGATAGGCAGCGCGGGTGTTCGGGAAGGACTCGCTCGACATCTAAGCCGGTGGACACCACTCATTGCCTGCGCAACCGCCGACCGGAGCGCCATACCATAGGGTACTGCATGGGACTTGCGGCGGGTCAATGGCTTCGGCGCGGCGGCTGAAAATTTTCATCCGCCGCGGCGCAGCAATCATAAATGGTTAGCGGCCGGATGCGTGGTCTTTTCCCCAGGTCGGGAAGGGCGGGCTCACCGCGCTGGTTTTGCGGCAGCAGGAGAGGGCGACCGCGTGCGCGCCGCATGGGTCACGCAACTCGGCGCCATTCGTCGGCGCCATCGGTCTGGTGACGCAGTTCCGCAATCGTCTCTACGCGCGTGGATAGATGATGATGGAAAGGTAGGTCATGGGTGTCGAGATGAGGCGGGCCGGGCCGTGCGGCGCCGCGCTGTCGAAGAGAATCGCATCGCCCGGCGCGAGATTGTAAATGCGGTCGGCGTGCAAGTAGTCGACTTCACCCGTCAGCATGTAGATGAATTCGACACCTTCGTGCTGGAAAGCCGTATAAGGCACCGCGTCGTTGGAAAGCGTGATCAAGTATGGCTCAACGACGAAGTTGCCATCGAGAGAGTGCCCAAGTAGCTGGTACTGGTGGCCGACCTTCGTGCCGCGTCTGCGGATGACGACGCCCTCGCCGGATTTGACGTGAGAGCAATCGCGCCGTTCTTCGTAGGATGCAAAAAGAAACGTGATTGGAATATTGAGCGATTGCGCGAGTGTTTGCAGCGTCGCAAGCGATGGCGAGATCTGGCCGTTCTCGATTTTTGACAGCATGCCGGACGATATTTGCGCGGCGCTAGCGAGTTCGGCGACCGTCAGTCCAGCGTGCTTGCGTTGCTGGCGAACTTGATTTCCGATTGCCTGTTCGAGCGTACGCTCGGCCGTGACGGGAGCATTCGAACCCGTTGCAAGCGGCTCGGGATCGACGAAGCCTAAATTTGGTTTCTTGGAATGATCCGCCATCGATAACCTGAAAAAGGATCGCCAGCCGCGAACCGAATGAACCGAAACTATATCAAGCGCAATCTAACAACGTCGCCGCGAGGCAACGTCATCAACGTGCCACACAGAGCATAGCGCCATTCGTTCGCCAGTCATTGCGACGAAGCGCCAATGCCGGGGCCAGAAAAATTCCACACCTTGGTGGCAAACCGGCGGCAGCACGGTACGACGTCGACGCGCGCCCTTGCGGTCGCCGCCGCAAAGGAATTCCGGCGTGGCATTCGTGCGTTATCCGGTCTCCATGAGAATTGACGCGCTACAATGCTGCCATTGACGTCGACTAGCGAGGCGCTCAACCGTCGCGTTGATGTCGGCGCGCTTTGCGCACGCTATGCATGTGTCGCGGCTCGCGTCGAGCGAAACGGGCGATCGGGGCGGGGATGATGTACGGCATCGCAATTCCAAAGCCGGCAGTTGTACGGCGCCGAACTCGCCCGTTTCGATGTATACGGAGTATTTAATGGTGTGTACGGATCATAAAAGCGGCATTCGACGGGTGGTCGTCAGTCCATGGTTTGTGGTATAAAACTTATACAATGCACCCTATAAGTCCACTTCATAAGCTATGCTTATATTTGAGGCATGGCGGCTCGCGGCGGCAAGATACCGTTCGATCTGAGCTCGCTTGAGATCTTCCTCGCGGTTTGCGAGACGGGCTCGATGGCGGCGGCGGCGCGTACGCTTGCGATGACGCAGCCGGCGGTTTCGCAAGCCATAGCCGAACTCGAAGCGCGCACCGGCACGACCTTATTTGACCGCAGCGTGCGGCCATTGGCGCTGACGCCACCTGCTGGCATTCTGCGACAGCGCGCAGCCACGATCATTGCCGAGGCGCGACAGATCGGCCCGTTGCTAAAAGAAACCGCGCGTGGTCGGTTCGCACTGTTGCGCGTCGGGCTGGTCGATTCCTTGTCGCGGACTCTGAACGCGAAGATCGCCGCCTTTCTGTCCGCCCGCGCCGACCAGGTTTCGGTTCTATCTGGCCTGACGGCCGCCCATGCCGGCGCGTTGCTGACGCGCAATCTCGATCTTTTCATCGGCGTCGACGGTCTCGTCGAAGTGGCCGGCCTGGAACGCATTGAGCTTCTGAGCGAACCCTATATCCTCATCTTGCCGGCGAACCATAAGCCGCCACGCACGATGGCCGAGATCACGGCACTGGCCCGCCGCCTCAAGTTCGTCCGCTACAGCGCACGCTCCAGGACCGGCGCCGATATCGAGCGGCACCTACGCCGCTCCGGGCTGGAAATCCCGACCACCGTCGAATTCGACACGCCGCAGAGTGTGACGGCGCTTGTGGCGAATGGCGAAGGCTTCGCTATTTCAACGCCGCTTTGTTTGGTGGAGGCGCATCCTCCCGAAAAAAGCGTATTGGCCGTGCCGCTTCCCGGGCCGCAGCTGAGTCGCACGCTGACGCTGGTCGCCCGCTCCAACGAACTGGGTGGCCTTCCACTCGCACTTGCGAACGACTGCCGCGAGACATTGCAGGAAGTGACATTGCCGGCGGTGCGACAGGCCATGCCGTGGCTAGGTGACGCTATGGCCCTGCTACCTTGACGTCGCCAGAGGCGGTTGCTGCGGCGCAGGAAGCGCGCGCGATATCGCTGCTCGCGTGAGTGCGCTGCAAAGGGCGACATGACGCAGGGTCGACCTCGGCACTGGATGCCACATTGAGCCTGACGACCCGGGCGGCTCATGACCTTGCAAGCAATCATTATCCGAGCCGAAGGCGCCCTCGCGAACACGGAAGATGTGCGGCGCGCGGCCTTCGCCCAAGTATTTTCAGAGGCCGGTTTCGACTGGGCCTGCGACCGGGCGCGCTTCGCACAAACGGCGCCACTTGCCGCAAAAGAAGAACGCATGGCGTACTATGTGCGTCAAAGTCTGAAAGGACGGCCGGAATCGGAGGACTTCTCGCTTCTTATCCGCGCCATGCATCGCCGCGCGTGCAAGATCTTCTCCGAACGTCTCCAGGGCGCCGGCGTGAGCGCACGCTTTGGCGTGCGCGACTTGATCGTGGGCGCGCGTAACGAGCACATACCGGTGTACGTCGCAGCGGCGATGTTCGACAAGGACGCCGAGAACCTAGTCCAATCCGTTGTCGGCTCGCGTGCGGCCGAGTGGGTGAAGATCGTCACCACCGGATGTGGCGGGAGTGGCGAGGGGACGAACGAACGTTTATATGAGCACTTGCGCGAGGCCATCGCCGTGCCGATCAATCATGCGATTGTCATTGAGGGCACCGTCGCGGCTGCGGGCGCGGCACGCGACGCCGGATTTCCCGTTATCACCACGCGTATGCCGTCCTGCGATGCTGCCGAGATCGGCGGCGACGGTACGATCGTCGTGGACCGCCTGGCCGATCTAATTCCGAGCGGCCACGGCGCGCTGCAAGAACCACTGTCGGCCGAACAACGCGAGGAGCTTCTGCTGACGCTCCGGCGCCTGCACCTGACGAATTGCGAAGACGCTTCAGATCTCAATCGGAGTGAGAAAATGAAAGTAGCCGATATCCTGAAGTTCAAAGGAACGGCTGTGAAGACGATCGAACCGCACGCGACAGTGCGCGCTTTTGCGCACAATTTGCGCTCAGAGGTCGTCGGCGCGATGCCGGTCGTGGACAAGTCCGGCGTATTGCAGGGGATCATATCGGAGCGCGATCTGGCGCGCGGCATAGCCGAGTTTGGCGCTGACGTGGCAGACATGAAGGTTGCGAGCTTGATGACCCATTCGGTTATTACATGCCGTCCCGACGATCGCCTGGCGTCTGTCGCCGGCATCATGACACAGAGGCGTATTCGACATCTGCCGGTGGTGGTCGACGAGCGACTGGTCGGACTTGTCAGTATCGGCGACGTGCTGAAATACCGCCTCGACGAAGTACAGCTCGAAGCAAACGTGCTTCTCGACGTTGCCCGGTCGCGTCGCCTGTAGAGGCGCGCCGCTTGTAGAAGCGGCCCTAGCGAGCGGCCGCTTGCTTTGCACGAACCTGTGTCGCGCCACTGACTTCGGTGACGAATTTCTGCCGAAAAGCGCGCCCGAAATCTTCATACCCTTGCGCGATTTTCAAGAAGGCTCCGGGACCACCGATGACATGCTCCCAATACCACGCATCGAGCGTGGTGGTGTCGGTATCCGGCCCAAGATTGTCGAGCCCGTACCCCGGCGCTCTATATGCGCCCGCACCCACGATATCGTTCTCGCCTTTGACGATGATGGGCAGGCCGTTGATCGTCACACCGGCCGATACGAGCAAATCGCGCTCCTTGTCGCTGGTGCCGCGGACGGCGCAATTGTCGATGCCGTCGCCCGAGACATCGACGACGATGCGGCCTGCTTGCGCCGGAACCGTTGGAAGCACGACATTGTTGACGAACCCCATCATGCGCGCGACGCACGTGTATTCACCACGTC
>CADECN010000180.1:0-5946 GCA_902825785.1 uncultured Hyphomicrobium sp.
GAGGTCTCGTCGCTCAATCCGAACGCGCGTGTCGAGGTTCTGACCGAAGTAACTAAAGGGCCACCCATAAAAGCCGCCATCGCGGACCGAGGTCAGATAGTCTGGAACTAGATTGTCGCCAAGCTCGTCGCGCTCGTTAACGACCGTCCATAAGGTGTTCGTCGTAGGCTCAAAGGCCATTCCATTTGGATTGCGCAGGCCCGAGGCAAAGACCCGGGACGCACCGGTCTTTGGATCAATTTCGAGGATCGCGGCGCGATTTTCTTCTTTGTCGATTCCGTTCTCGCCAATGTTGCTGTTGGACCCAACCGTGACGTAAAGCTTCGAACCATCCGCATTTGCGATCACGTTCTTGGTCCAATGGTGGTTGATTGGACCTCCGGGCAAGTCAGCAACCTTCAGGGGCTTTGAGGCGATGCGCGTCTCACCCTCATGATAGTCAAACTTTACCAGTGCATCGGTGTTCGCCACATAAAGCGTGTTGCCAACGAGGGTCATACCGAAGGGCGAATTTAGGTCGTCGATCAGCACCGACCGCGTCGCCACTGTCCCGTCAGGTTTTGAGCCCCGCAAAAGCGTGATGCGGTTTGCGCTTGGCACACGGGCGCCGGCGTATTTTTGGAATAGACCTTGAAACCACGCTTTCAGCCCTTTGCCATCTTCAGGCCGCTCAGGCGCGTTGGTCTCCGCGACGAGAACGTCTCCATTCGGCATCGCGTAGAGCCAACGGGGATGAACGAGGCCGGTGGCGTATGCGGCGACTTCTAGATCGATTGGCGCTGCTGGCTTCTCCCCATTCGACCAACCGACTGCGGGGGCCACTTTGATTGTCGGAAGGAGGGTGGTACGTGGAGCGTCAAGATCGGGATTGGGGCCGAAATCCGGCTGCTTCAATTCGTCGGCGTTAGCCGACATCCAGATCGCCGCTGCGAGTGGGATACAAGTCATAGACAACAAAAGGCGCGATACCATACGGAGACCCACTTTAGCCGATCAGGACTGACGTGCCGGCCCGGCGAACGTCCATTGTCAGAATGGCGGCGCACCCAACACGATAGCGCCGCGCAGCCGGTCAGCTGCGCTCCGGACAACGAAGGAGGAGATGCCGCCACGCTCTCCGGCGTGCGAACAACCAACGTGCAACGACGGGCTTGGTTCCGTACTGCGCTTAGCGGCATGAGAACGACATGCAGCAATGTCGAATACGTGGAACCCTTCACGCTGCGGCTGGCGCGTCATGTCCCCGCTTTCTGCCTCCCCAGTTGGGGTTTCGGAACAATAACGGTCAAAGTTGTCCGGTGGAGAAGTTTCAGCGGACTGTAGCTCCGCAAGCTGCCAGAACGGTTTTGCAGCGGTCAGCTTACAACGTTGACGGCTATTTCCTTGGTACGCCGCGTGACATCAACCGCTGCACCTCCCCCGCTTTGAATGACCCGGAGATCTACGACGCCATCGCCAATCCAAATGCCGTTTAGTCGCAAATCACTGGTCATCGCGGGTAGCACCGGCTGACGTAAGGTCACAACCTGGCCAGCATGGTCAATTTCGATTCCCAGGCAGGCACCGAGCAATGCGAAAGGCGCAGCTGCCGCCCAAGCTTGCGGCGAGCAAGATACGGGATACGATACAGGTCCTCGGCCCCGTCGACGAGGATTGCCGCAAAACAATTCGGGCAGGCGGTTGTCGGGCTGATAAGACTGCGCGGCGTACAATCCCTCGAAAATCCGCGCGGCCTCTCGCTTCATACCGAAGCGCGCAAGTCCCATGGCCAATACGGCGTTGTCGTGCGGCCAAACTGAACCGTTGTGGTATGACATAGGATTGTAGCGCGGCATGCTTGTTGCCAGGGTGCGCACTCCCCAACCGCTCCACATTTCCGTTTCCATAAGGGTCATACCGACACGTCGCGCCGCTTCGGGCCGCGCAAGATCACAGGTCAAAATGTGGCCTGCGTTCGAAGCGGTGACACGGCATGGCTGCTTTGAGCCATCAAGGGCCAATGCATAAGTCCCGCAATCATCGAGCCAATAGGCATCGTGGAATGCGTTGAGGAGACTGTCGGCGCGACTGGCATATCGGCGCGCTGCGTCCGCGTTACCGAGATGACGAGCTAACATCGCGCCGTTGACGAGCGCCTGGTAAACGTATGCTTGGACTTCGACCAGAGCAATCGGGCCCTCGGCTGCGCGCCCATCGGCATGGAATATGGCGTCGTGGCTATCTTTCCAACCCTGGTTGGCGAGCCCCTTCGGGGTCTGGCGGTGGTATTCGATGAAGCCATCGTTGTCGCGGTCTCCGTCGGTTTCGCACCATCGGAGGGCGGCTTGGATATTGGGCCAAATGTAACGGATTGTTTTTTCATCGCCGGTGCGCCGCCAGTATTCCCCGGCCAGGACGACAAACAGCGGGGTCGCGTCGACTGTGCCGTAATAGCGTCCGAACGGAACCTCCCCGGTATTGGCCATCTCGCACTGTCGCTGCTCGTGAAGAATCTTACCCGGCTCGGCGTCTGTTAGCGGATCGCGCGTCTTCGCCTGCGTCGCGGCCAAGTAGAGAAGTACGCCTTTGGCGATATTTGGATCTACCCACAGCATGAAGAGCGCCGTGAGAATGCCGTCGCGCCCGAATATTGTGCTGTACCAGGGGATACCGGCGTGTGGGTAATAGCCATGCGTCGTACGCGCCAGGAGCATGTAAACATCGCTCGTGCAGCGGCACATCAGATCATTGAACACGTCATTGGTTGTTACGACCGTTGCAATGCGTCCGGTTTTTCTCTGCAAGTCGCGGCGCTTTGCACGATACGCGGAAATGATGCCGAAATCCGCGGGCGCGGTACTGTCGTCTCCGCAGCGCACCCGTGTAACGATCGAGGTGGTGCCGCCGGGCAGTAATGTGATGCGAAACTTGGCCTCGCCTTGGGAAATATCATGGGGTGCCGGTCTGAAGCTCACTTCGGTGGCCCGATCAACAGCGTCCGCTCCAATGTAAGTGAAAACGATGGTGTTGCCGATCGTTCGGCAGATCGGTTTGCTTGAATTGGCGATGCGGGTTGTTCCGCGTACTTCAAATAGGTCTTTAAAATCTGCATCGACACAAATGGCGACCTGCAGAAAACGCTCGTGAATATCGTAGTTCCGCAGGCCGAGGCGCTCATGGCAGCAGCCTGCCATTAAAAACTTTGTGCGCGTAATGCCGATCAGATCCTTGGGCATCCCCTCCATGGTGGGATTGGCCAGGGTTGCGGTCAGTGCAGAGCCGTCGTCGTCGTGGATCGATGACAGCAGCAAGGGAAACCGTCCGCCGTCGAGACGCAGGGTCCATCTGGATAGGAAACGCGTGTCTTTAAAATATAGACCCTCCGCTGAATGTGATACGCGGCCGCAATCTCCCGACGCGTCGAACACGGCAAACAGGTCGTCATGTTTGAGGACCTTTTGCGGGCGTTCCGCGTGCCATGTCGAGGTCGCAACATCGTAGTCGTCTTTTGAGTTCATCCCTGCCCCCAAGGGATCAGGCTACTGCCAAAGTTTCGCGCTGCAGAAAATTTCTGTCGTTCACGCGTTTCGCCTTCAACAACGTCGCATAGGCGTCTTCATATTTTTGCGCCATGGTACCGACCGTGAAGCGCTTCTCGAATTCCGCGCGAACGCCGCGGCGGTCAAGTCGTTCGATTGCTGCCACAGCCGCCACGGCCGCATCAATGCTGTTCACGACATAGCCCGAAGTGCCGTCGCGAATGACCTCCGGAACCGAGCCGGTATTCCACGCAACAATCGGCGTGCCCGCCGACATCGCCTCGATCATCACTAAGCCGAAAGGTTCCGGCCAGTCGATCGGAAACAACAAGGCTTTTGCCTTACCGAAGAAAGCTGGCTTATCAGCATCTCCGATCTCTCCGACAAACTCAACGAGCGGGTTTTGCAGCAATGGCCTGATGATGGTGTCGAAATAGACTTGGTCGACGCTATCGACTTTTGCTGCGATCTTCAGCGGTAATCCGGCTTTGGTGGCGATTTCAATCGCTCGATCCGGCCTTTTCTCGGGCGAGATGCGCCCGACGAACGCTAGATAACCACCGTCGTTTTGAAAAAAGGGAAGTTCATTGGCTGGCAACCCGTGCGGAATGTTGGCGAGCCAATGCACGGACGACGGCATCGGTTTGCGTTGATCTTCTGAAATTGACACGAGCGGCATATTCGGAAACGCACGGTACACCGGGTGGTATTCATCGATGTCCAGTCGACCGTGCAGCGTTGTCACGGTCTTGCTTCCGAGTTGTTCGAAAACCGGATATTGCAAAAGATCCAGATGGAAATGGATCACGTCGAATTCGTCGGCCAAACGTCGAACGTGCTGCAACGCTACCAGATGCATGGGCATGTGGTTGTTTATTCCCGATAGCCGCAGCGCGCGTGAACATAGTGCGACAAGCCGCGACGAGGTTCGTGAATCTCCGCTCGCGAACAAGGTGACGTCGTGTCCACGTTCAACCAACTCCTCGGTAAGCCAAGAGACGACTCTTTCAGTTCCTCCATACAGTTTCGGGGGTACAGATTCGGCCAAAGGGGCCACTTGCGCGATACGCATGGCGTTCTCCAACGCGCTGGCAACATCGCGTTGGAATGTAAATCGTTGTACGGGCCGAAAGTTCCGTCGAGCGAGGAGCTTACGGGATTATTGCCCTGATAAGCCGGCGTTCATCCGCGAAGAAGGTTCAAGGTATCAGGTACACAGGACGGCCCGCCGACTTTTGTCGGCGTGCGTTAGATTATTCAATCATCCCGGATAGGCCGGCGCCTTCTCAAGCGACGCCTTATCAGCGTTCACAACGATATAGAAATCATCTTCGTTATCGCCGACTTTTTTTACAAAACGGAGGTCAGACATTTTTACAGCTACGTTCTTTTCGCCGATCGAAAGGAAGCCTCCTACTCCGAGCACGACCGCTCTAACCGAACCGTCTCGGCTGAGAATGATATTGTTGACTTCGCCAATGTTCTCCCAATCAGCGGAGACTTTATCGAGCGCCATTTTAGAATCGAAGTCCTTGGTCGTCGCATAGACGGTAGCATTTATAAGACGCGACGCAAGGAAGTCGGTTTTTTCAACCTCAGTGTAATAGCGACCCATTGAATCTGGGGCATCTGTTGCAGCCGACGGGCTCGCGGGGTTTGTTTTCGAAAGGTCTGTCGTCTGCGCAAGTGCTACGCTGCTCAGCGTTAGTAGTGTTGCTGCGGCGGCAGCGATGACGTGTTTCATCTCATTCTCCTAACAATCGGACCGCTTCGTCCGTTGCCGTTCGAACGCACATCGAGGGCGCTAGTTCCGAGATGAGCGGTCATTCGTCCAGCGTCGATCCCTTCGGCTTCGAGGGTTCGTCGGATCTCGTTTTCACCAGCAGGCTAACGCCTTGCTCCATTGTCTCGAGCGATACCTTGAGCGCCTCTGAGAGATCTGAGGTCCGTACACCTTCGGGTGCGGAAGTGCGTTCCAAATCACGCGATGCAGTGCGGACCTTCCGCGAAACTGCGTCGCTACGCCGGTTCGTCCCGCTAGACTGCGCTTGTGATCAAGGCGGCGTCCGCCACCCTTGTTTTTCCGCGTCGGTGATTGTGCGGCGACTATTAATACGAAGCTGCCACCAACGGGCGTGGGGCCGAGGCGTTTCGGTGGGGCCGAGCGCCGTTCGGATAGATCAATCGACACTATTAACAGATGTGGTCGGCCAGGCGATCGGCACGCGCTTGCCTTACCATTGCTGCCGCATCGCTCGTTGCATCAAATTACTCGGCACGCGTGAGGGTTATTGGTTTGGGGGTTTTCAGCATTGCGAGCGCGCTCTGGATGTTGTCGGCGTTATCTCGACAGCGAAATGTCACCATTTATTCAAAATGCAGTTTTGCTTGCAATCAACTGCGTAAGCCCTCATGAGTCGGTAGCCTA
>CADECN010000180.1:5956-6911 GCA_902825785.1 uncultured Hyphomicrobium sp.
TCATCCTGGAAACAATTGAGTATGCGTTCGAGGTTTATCTCAATGGTCTAACGTGAGGAAAACCGATGTACAAATACTTGCTCGTTCCCGTCGCTCTATTCGCTTTTACGACATTCGCGCTTGCTGAAGATGACAAAAATCTCACCGGCAAGGCAAAAACGGATCTGCCAGGTGCTAATTCTTCTGCCGGTAGCACAGCGCAACCAAACGCGCGGCCAGACAGTGGAAGTTTGCCTGATAAGCAACAGGATAATCAGCCAGGCGCAGCATCCGCCGGCGCATCAACTGGAACGTCAGGAAGCTCAGACCCCAACGTCAAGCCGAACGACAATTCGCTCTCCGACAAGCAAAAGCAGCAACAGCCAAATGCTAAAGAGCCAAAAAGCGGATCTAATTGAAGTAACTTCGCGGTTTGTCGCCAGACGCATGCATTAGGCTAAGGTTGTGGGGTGCTTTACGTGCAGCGGCGGTCACCTCCGGGTGCACCGTCGTTTCGTATTGGGGTCACTCGACTGCATCCGGGCCGTCACTAACTGCGTCCCGATGATTTTCTGATTTGCCGGGTCATCCGTGTCGTATCGTCGGCCCGAGTGCAGATGGCAGATGTAAGACACCGACGGCTGAGTAAAGAGGAGGCTGCACCTAATACAACAGCGGACCACGTGCCCGGAACGGCTCCACTAGACACTCACCGCAGCTAGACACTCACCGCAGCGCGTATTCTTGATGCTATGAAAACTGGCGATCAAAAACGTTTGAGGCAGGCCGGCACATCGGAGACGGTGACGAATGGGATTTCCGGTCTAGACCTGAGCCTCTTTTGCGGCGACGTTCATCGTTTTCATCTCGGCGATTATGTCAGCAAGTTCTTCGAGCTGTTTGCGAAGCAGCTGCTGCTCGCTGCTGCCAGCAGGCGCTGTCTTGACGGCTTCGTCGTAATACGACTTGATCCGCT
>CADECN010000181.1 GCA_902825785.1 uncultured Hyphomicrobium sp.
GGACGGCACAGTGGACGGGTGTGGGTTCGGCCGCGAAGATCCGTCCGGAGAAGAGGTTGGGGCTGAATGGAAACGAATACTTGCTGTAGCCGTAGGACAGCTTGGAGACGAAGAGATAGTCTCCGATCAGCAATGTCTCCTTCATCGAGCCGGAGGGTATGTTGAACGGCTGGTAGAAGAAGATGCGGATGAACATGGCGATGGCGAGCGCCTCGACGACAATGATCGCCGTCTCCGCCCACCCCGACCTTGCGGTCCTCGATCCAATGCTCATCAAGGGGCTCCTTACACCCGGCCGAACCGGGGACTCTTCTGTCGTGTGAGCGGTCCGCTATAGCGAGTTTGCCCGGGAGCCGCAACGAAACGGCAGCCGGCAGCCCATATGTCTACGAGTAGGGCAAACGGTGGAAGGTGCGACGTCGTGGCGGCGGCGTTTGGCTCACCATGAGAAAAAGCCGCCAGAGACGTAACCGTTTGGATAAACTGCAAAATCTACCCTCCCCCTGCGACGAACGCCGGCCAAGCCGATATGATGACGATGGCCTGAGCGAGCGGGTATTCGTCGGTCAGCGTAACGTCGATACGGGCAAGGTGTCCCGGGGGGGTCATACGTTTGAGTTGTTCCTGAGAGCCCCCGGTCAGTTGAAGTGTGGGGCGGCCAGATGGCGTGTTGACGACGCCGATATCGCGAAAATGCACGCCGTAGCGAAAACCGGTGCCGAGCGCCTTCGAGGCTGCTTCCTTGGCGGCGAAGCGCTTGGCGAACGTGCGCGCCGGATGCGCTCGTGACATGGCCTTGCGGCGTTCCTCATCGGTGAAAACGCGCGCCAAAAAGCGATCGCCGAACCGCTCGATGGACTTCTCTATACGGCGGATGTCGCAGAGGTCGTTACCGATTCCCAAAATCATGCGCTGACGCCGTATCGGGCCGGCGTCGCCCTCGCCTCGTCCATCAGCGTCCGCATACGCCTGACGGCGCTCGACAAGCCGCAGAAAATCGCCTCACCGATAATGAAGTGCCCGATGTTGAGTTCGACGATCTGCGGGACGACCGCGATCGCCTTCACGGTGTTGTAGGTCAGTCCATGTCCGGCGTGCACTTCAAGTCCCGCGGCGTCCGCGGCAGCCGCAGCGGCGACATGACGTTCCAGTTCGCGCGCAACACCGCTCGCGTCGTTGGCGAGTGCCAGGTGGCAATAGCGGCCGGTGTGCAATTCGACGATATCGGCGCCGACGGCGGCTGAAGTTTCGATCGTTGCGATCTCGGGCTCGATGAACAACGAGACGCGGATGCCTGCGTCCTTCAGGCGAGCGACGTAGGGCTTAAGATTCACTCGGGCGCCAACAACATCGAGACCACCTTCAGTGGTGCGCTCCTCACGGCGCTCCGGCACCAGACAGCAGGCGTGAGGGACATGACGCAGCGCGATTTCCAGCATCTCGGCGGTCGCCGCCATTTCAAGATTGAGCGGGCGCGTGATCTCGTTTTTCAGACGCGTGATGTCGGTATCGGAAATATGGCGGCGGTCCTCGCGGAGATGCGCGGTGATGCCATCGGCACCACCTTCGATGGCGAGATGCGCGGCGCGCAGCGGATCGGGATGCAAACCGCCGCGCGCGTTCCGCAGCGTTGCGACGTGATCGATGTTGACGCCAAGCCGCAGCGGACGAACGCTGGGTACGGCTTTGGACGGGCGAGCCAGAGCACGCGAACCTGCGGGTGACATGAGGAGACCAAGTATTTGGGTGCGCCTTGCAGCGCGCTTCAGATCGTGAGCCGATTGCGCCTCTGGAACAGGCGCACGGCACGGCGCGTAGGATAGTAGCTCGCCACCGCCGCAATCAAGCCGACGAGCGCGCCGCCGATGGTCAAAGGCTGTAATGTTCCAGATAACTTTACCGCGGCCGCGTCGATGGCTTCCGGAGTTGGCGACGCGATCGTGGAGCCGATGAGGTCGGCGCTGATGGCGACTTCGTTAACCGCCAGGGCGGGATCTTGGCCCAGCGCCCACGCGCCCACGACATAGGATGCCGACCAGATGGCCGGCCAACTGAGCGGGTTGCCGACAAATGTGCCTGCAAGAGCCGCGGGAATACTGCCGCGAATGACGAGTGCGAGGGCGCCAGCGAGCAGCATCTGCAGCCCGATGAACGGCGTGAAGGCGGCGAATATCCCAACGGCGCAGCCGATTGCGATCTCGTGCGGGGTGGCGCGCAACCTGAGCAGGCGCCGCCATTCGTAAGCGACGCGCTTCATGACGCTGCCGCCACGGGCGGAGGCGTATTCACCCCAGAGAAATTTCCGACGCGAACTCAAGCCTGCTCCATGCGCTCATGCATGCCGGTTCGCCCCGCACCAACCCAGAGTTGCTTATAGCCTATTCGAACAGCCGTTCCACCTTGGCCACGATGGGTTTCGCCCTAAGACCCGCCACGATGTGGTTTAGATGGACCAGATCGTAAACCTCTACCTCGATATGCATCACGGTAAAGTCGGCGGCGCGACGCGCCATCTTCAGGTTGTCGATATTGCCACCGGATTCGCCGATTATCTCAGCGATTTCGGCTAGCGAGCCCGGCGCATTCACAGCCGTAACGCTGATGCGGGCGGGAAATCTTTGTGGACGGTCGGGGTCGATATCCCACGTGACGTCGACCCAGCGCTGGTGCTCAAATTCTTTTAGGCGCGGCGAGTGTATCTGAAAGACCCGGATGCCTTCGCCTGGCGCCATGACGCCGACGATGCGGTCACCAGGAACCGCACCACCCGGCTCGAACAAAACCGGTAGGTCATCGTCGGGTCCGCGAATCGAGATCGCCGTCGTAACCTCGGGTTCGGGCGTGCGGAATTTCAGGCTTTTTACCTTGTCGATATTGAACCAGCCGTCCTGGGCCTGGGCCCGACCAAACCGACGCGGCGGCTTGTAGCTTTCGGCCTGCTCGGCGGCGGTACTCGTGGGCGGCACGATTGCCGCCATCACGTCTCCGAGCACGATCTCCTGTCGACCAAGCATTGCGAGCAGCTCGTCGGCGTTCTTGGCGGCAAACTTGGCCGCGGCGGCTTTGACCTTCTCCTCCGAGTAGTCGATGTCGTGGCTCTTCAAGGTCGAGGACACGAGTTGGCGACCGAGTTCGACGTAGCGCCGGCGCTCGGCCTCGCGCGCCGCACGTCGTATGGCGGCACGGGCGCGGCCGGTCACCGCAAAAGCTTCCCACGCGGCCGGACGGACGTGGGTCTTCGACGTCTCGATCACGACCTCATCGCCATTGCGCAAGTTGGTGTCGATCGGCACATGCCGTCCGTTGATGAAGGCGGCGATCGCTTCGTTGCCGATGTCGGTGTGCACGGCGTAGGCAAAGTCGAGCGGGGTGGCGCCGCGCGGCAGAGCGATCAAACGTCCCTTCGGCGTGAAACAGAAAACCTGGTCCTGGAATAGCTCAAGCTTCGTGTGCTCGAGGAATTCCTCCGGATTCTCCGCCGCCAGCAAGGTCGAGATCATCGCGCGCAGACGACCGTAAGGGCTGTCTTCGCCGTCGCCTGCCTCGGTGTCGGCGGCGTGCCCGTTCGCCATGATGCCGTGGTGGCTTTTATAAAGCGCGTGCGCGGCGATGCCGTATTCGGCGATGCGGTGCATGGCGCTGGTTCGGATTTGCAGTTCGACGCGCTGATGGCGCGGACCGTAAACGGTGGTGTGAATGGACTGGTAATTGTTGCGCTTGGGAGCGGAGATGTAATCCTTGAAGCGGCCGGGCACCGTGCTCCAGGTCGTGTGAACGATGCCGAGCACGCGGTAGCAGTCCTCGATGGTATCCACGATGACGCGGAAGCCAAAAATATCGGAAAGCTGTTCAAGGCTGATCTGCTTGTGCTCCATCTTGCTCCAGATGGCATAGGGCTTTTTCTCGCGCCCCGACGCCTCAGCCTTGATGCCGGCCTCCGAACACTTGCGCGCAATCGCTTGGCGGATTTCCTCGACAAGGCCGCGATTGCGGGCACGAATCTCGACGAGCTTTTCGGTCACCGCCTCATACGCATCCGGGTGGAGCCAGCGGAAAGCGTAGTCCTCAAGTTCCTCGCGCAATGCCTGCATGCCCATCATGCCGGCGAGCGGAGCGTAGATATCAAGGGTTTCTTCCGACGCGCGCTTGCGGCTCTCGGGCTTCATATGCTCAAGCGTGCGCATGTTGTGCAGCCGGTCCGCGAGCTTGACGAGAAGCACGCGTATGTCGCTTGAGATTGCGATCAGAAGCTTGCGAAAGTTTTCGGCCTGCTCCGCTTTCTTGGACACGAGATCAAGACGCTTGATCTTGGTGAGGCCGTCGACCAGCCCGCCGATTTCCGGTCCGAACATCTGGTCGATTTCGTTGCGCGTCGCGTCGGTGTCCTCGATGACGTCGTGTAGAAGCGCGGTCGCGATCGTGGCGTCGTCGAGCTTCAGATCGGTGAGGATGGCGGCGACTTCGAGCGGATGTGAAAAATACGGAGCGCCCGAAGCCCGCTTCTGATTGCCGTGCGCCTTCATCGCGTAGACGTAAGCGCGGTTGAGCAGGGCCTCGTCGGCTTTTGGGTCGTATTTGAGAACTCGTTCGACGAGTTCGTATTGCCGCATCATAGAGCGCCGCACTCCTTCAAAGAGCGAGCGTAGCCGAACTGCCTGACGTTATGAAGCGGCGCACCTGGCACGGTGCACCGCCTTTTTGTTGCAGAAGGAACTGGACTTTGGGTCGTATCAGCGACCGCGGTCGCGCGGGTCGCGCTCACGCGGGCCGCCCGTCGATCCAATGTTCGCCGACGGCTCAAGCGGCGTCATGCTTTCCAGACCACGAAGCAGCTGCTCCTCGGTCATTACATCCACTTGCGTGTCGCTCGAAAGATCGTCTCGGCCGAGCATGGGCGCACGGCGCTCTGCCGGGAGCAGCGGCGCTGCAACCGCTTCGGGCTCGTCCACTTCAGTGTTCTGCTGGATCGACGTGATGAGCGTTTCGCGCATGTCATCTGGAGAAATGGTGCGCTCGGCGATCTCGCGCAGCGCGATCACCGGATTCTTGTCGTCATCGGGCTGGATCGATATGGCGCTGCCGTTGGCGATGGCACGGGCGCGGTGTGCCGCAAGAAGAACGAGTTCGAAACGGTTGGGGATTTTGTCGACGCAATCTTCGACGGTGACGCGAGCCATCCGGGCTGTCCTTCCGCTCAAGCGATGCTTTGGGGTTCATGAGGCGCGTTCGACCTTCGGGTCCGCCTTTCAGCGCCTCGTCGGAACTCATTTGCCATGAAAGCGTTCGCAATTCAAGCCGGTGGGCGCTTCAGGGCGGCTATCGCATTCGTCAACTTGTCACAATTGCGAACGAAGGAAAAAATCTGTTATCTGCTGGGACCCCTGTTCTACGGCGTAGACCGGACCTACATCTGGTGGAGGCGTCTACGCGGGCCTTGCACGCCCAGATGGCGGGTAAATATAGCCGCCCGACTTGATCGTCCAAATTGGACAATGTTTAATGACCCGATGGACTTAGGATCATAGCGATGCATTTTTATCCGACAGAGCGCATTGCGCTCTTCATTGACGGCGCAAACCTGTACGCGACCGCGAAATCCCTTGGTTTCGACATAGATTACAAGCGCTTACTTCAATTGTTCCGACAAAAGGGACAGCTTGTTCGCGCGCTGTACTACACCGCGCTTGCCGAGGAACAGGAGTATTCGTCCATCCGTCCGTTGATCGACTGGCTCGATTATAACGGATTTACGATGGTCACAAAGCCGACCAAGGAATTCACGGACACGACCGGCCGGCGAAAAATCAAGGGCAACATGGACATCGAGCTGACGGTCGACGCCATGCGGCTTGCCGACAGTCTCGACCACATCGTGCTGTTCTCCGGCGACGGCGATTTCCGGTCCCTGGTCGCGGCACTCCAGCAGAAGGGTAAGCGCGTCAGCGTCGTCTCGACATTGCAGACGCAGCCCCCCATGGTCGCTGACGAGTTGCGTCGCCAGGCGGACCAGTTCATCGATCTTGCGGATCTGGAGAACCAGGTCGGGCGCGATCCGGCACAGCGGACAACGCGCGAACCGCGCGAGCCGCGCGGGTATTCGGCACGCGGTGGCTCGCAGAGCGGCGGTCGAGAAGCGGGCGTCGGATATCTGTCCGACGACGATCTCGCGGAGGAGCAGCTTTAAGCGGCAGGGAGCCGGATCGGCATGGCGAAGCCTCGGGAAGATGTAAGCGCCACCCCCGAGGCGCCGCCAAAGTGCCCGCTGTGTCCGCGCCTCGTTGCCTTTCGACACCAAAACGAAGCGGCGGAGCCGGGCTGGTATAACGGCGCGGTCGCATCATTTGGTCGCACGGATGCCCGCCTCCTGATCGTCGGACTAGCGCCCGGTCGCAACGGCGCCAATCGAACGGGACGTCCGTTCACCGGCGACTACGCGGGCGATTTGCTCTACGCAACGCTCAGCGAATTCGGATTTGCGCGTGGCTCATATGCGGCGCGACCCGATGATGGGCTGGAACTTGACGATGCGATGATCAGCAATTCGGTGCGCTGCGTCCCGCCGGAGAATAAGCCCACGCCGGCCGAAATCGCGACCTGCCGGCCATTCTTGGCCGCGCGCATCGCGACGCTGCCCCGTCTCAAGGTTCTCCTGGCGCTTGGCCGCATCGCACATGACCAGGCGCTGGTGACGCTCAAACTCAAAAAAGCACCCTATCGGTTCGCTCACGGGGCACGTCACGATATCGGCGACGGGCGGATGCTTTTCGACAGCTATCACTGCTCGCGTTACAACACGAACACCGGCCGCCTGACGGCCGATATGTTCCGCGCCGTCTTCTCAGACATCAGGCGTGCGCTGGATTGAGTTCGCTGAAGAGCTCGCGCGCATGTGCATCGGGCGGGTGC
>CADECN010000182.1 GCA_902825785.1 uncultured Hyphomicrobium sp.
GACGGTCGATCCGGGCGGCAAGGCCGGGGCTTTTGGCGAGCGCATCAGCGGACCTCACAAGCCGACGCTCGACGAGATGGGCCCGCACGCCTCGCTGCCGGTCAAGAGCGCGGGCAAGCCTTTGCCGCAGAAACCGGTCGTGACACGCGAGTTTGATGACCCGACGATCGTGAAGGGCAAGCGCCGCGGGCGGCCGAAGAAGACGGGTCGGCCTGGGCAGTAGCGGCGCGCAAGTTCGCTCTCAATCGAGCCGTAAGGTTTGCGCTGCAATACGTCTTCGTAAGGCGGCTTGATAGGCTCTTGCCCATTTCCATGCGCCACACAACGTGATGTTCGGCGGCTCCAATCGTAGCCGCCCACCGGTCGCGCACGCAGGCATGTGCCGTTAGCACCGCCTCCCGACCACGGCCCGGCGCGGTCCCAAATTTGGACATATGGAGAATGTCATGACCCTCACGTTGAGAAAGACCCTCGTGGTGCTCGCTTCAGCCCTGAGCGTTGCCGGGTATGCAGCTACTGCAAACGCATTCTATCTCGGCTACGACAACGGAGATGCGACGAACGAGAGCTTCTGGCAAGAGCAGGGTGCCGAGCCTATTACCTCACCGCCGACAACACTCGTCACGCAGGCCCCTCGCCCGCAACACAAGCATCATTTGGCGAGGCATCACCCGCATAAGAACACGAGCGCCAACGGCTAAGGCGGACGTATAAAGGCTCGCATCGGACCGGACCCGCGTCCCGCTATGGCCGCGCCTGCCGACCCAGCGCGAAACACAGCCGACGATGAGAGGTCGTGGCCGCCGGATGGCTTGTACCCGGCGGCCACGCTACTTACGGCTAGGGCCGAGTGTTGGTATGGTAGGTGATCATCAACATCGCCATCAGGACCGCCGAGAAGAGACCAGCGAGCGCGCCTAGCATTGCGAGCGGCCCGTCCGCCACCATAAACCCGAATATGTCGTGCGCGGCGAGACTGCCTGCAATCGAAGCAATTGCGGCATATGTAACAACGAGACCTGGAACTTTGGCGTCGTCCGCGCCGCCCGTGCCCGCTCCAAGGAACAGGATTTTATAGCGCGCGATTGTCGCAAAAATGGTCGCGACGAACCCTGAGATGAGCGCAAGGGTGCGCGTGCCAGTCACGATGCCAGAAAGGAACAGAGCGGCGAGTGCGCCGACTGCCGTCGCTATAAGAATAACAATAATGAGGCTTGCGGAGATGGTTCCGGGTGCTTTGTCTGGCATTGATGTTCCCCTGAGAGATGATTTTTTTGTGTTTGGCGATCGATGTTTGCAAGAAATTGCTCCAAGTCAAGAAATTGCTTCGAGGTCGCGGCCGTCGCGCTTGGCTGCATTGACTGACAATTCGACCGGAGCATCATAATCTCCCGCTAATTTCCTTCGGCTTGGGGGCTGTCATGCCTAAGGCGCTTAGTATTTTCAATCGTCACGCGCTATTTCTCGTCCCCATACTGCTGTTCACTTTCGCGGCTATCTCAGGATGGATCGGTACCGGCTACGGATTTCACAACCTCTTCCGCGACCTCCCTGGCGAGTTCTGCGAGACGGCCGCTTCGAGCTCGGCGCGATGTCCGCAGATCTGGGAAATATGGGGATCGCTATCCTTTAAGGAAATTTGGAACCGGCTACTCGGCCGCGATCTCATAACGTCGATCAATTTCCAGAACGGCGGCTTTGGCGTGGCTGTCATTGCTCTGATCTGGAACGTCTGCGCACTGATGTATGCGCGAGAGGAAGACGGAGACGACAATCCGATCACATCGCCGCTCGAACTTATTTGGCCGGCAACGCTCGTTCTCGCAATTCTCTTCCTTGTCGTGCCGACGCAAATCTCGATCACGAACGCCCTCTACGGCACGACATACGAAAGCAGCTCGCACGCCTTTCATTTGTGGGGTCTGCTGCAGACGCTGCTCGGCATCGGGTTGACGCTGATTGGCGTCTATGCGGTGCAGTGGCTCGCAATCCATTGGTCCAAATGGCAAGGCCTGCCACAACTCTATACGGTCGTCATCATCAGCGGCGCCGTGATTGCACTGTTTTGGTTCGTGCTGCCGCTCATGCCCGGATTCGCGGTCTTCCTGTCCCTTGCGACGCTCACGCTTATCTATGTCGCGCTGCTGGCGATCCCGCGCGGGTGGCAATTCCTGCTCTTCGCTTCACTCGCGATACTTGTGGCGCGAGGCCAAGGCGTACCGTTCAAACACCGCTTCAACGAGCTCGCGTCTTACTATCCCGAGGCGCCTGAGACAGCCGCACTTAGCCTTGCTTCGCCCACAACTGAAGGTGCGAATCTCCTTTCCCCTGTCGCCGCGCTCGATGCCTGGCGGAAGAACAATGTCGCCAAGCACGGACACGAAAAGCCCGTGCTCACACTGGTGGCGGCTGCTGGAGGCGGCTATCGAGCCGCCTATTGGGTCGGCCTGGTACTCGATGCGCTCAAGGAGCGGGAAAGTGCGGCGGGCGGGCGCGGCATCATCGACGACAGCATTTTCCTGTTCACCGGGGCGTCGGGCGGAATGGTTGCGGCCTCCTACTTTGTCGCGACGCGCACCGATACTCGCAACACCGGCAACGGCATGGTTGACCTTCTTGACCGCGAGATCGCGCAGCCGATCGGAGAAGTGAACAGGTTCGAGGATCGCTTTCGCAATGCGCGACGCGACTCGCTCACACCTGTTGTCAAGAAGTGGCTGCGCCATGACCTGCCAGGATTTGTCTGGCAGACGCCATTCGACACCGACCGCGGATCGGAACTGGAACTGAGCTGGCCGACACTCGCTGGTGCGCGTTTCATCGACTTTACCGAAGGACAACGCGAAGGCTGGCGACCGTCCATCATCTTTTCTCCTATGTTGATTGACAGCGGAAAGCCGCTGCTGGTGTCAAACCTCGACCTAGATTTCTTGGCCAAATCGGACTCTCGGGCGCTCGAACTCTTCAAGCGCTTCCCTCTTGCGCAATCGAAACTGACACTCGCGACGGCCGCACGCATGAGCGCGTCATTTCCGTTCGTCGCGCCGGCGGCCGAACTACCCGTCGAGAACGGTGATCGGGTGGTGGACGCCGGTTACTACGACAACGATGGCATCGTCCTCGCGGCGGCATTTCTTGGACAGCCGCAGATCGCTCAATGGATTCGCGAGCATACTTCGGGCGTCGTGCTTTTGCGGATCAATGCCTTCGCGCCACAAATGGCGCGCGCCGATGAACTGCCACCGTGCAGCGGACGGTCCAAGACCACGGCCGCTGACGTCGTCGCCAAGGTCGAACCCAAGGCCGATAGCATCTTGCGCGTCTTCTTCCCGGATTGGAGACGGAGCCTGCGCTGGATCACGAGTCCGTTCGAAGGCGCATACGTGGCGCGCGCGACCGCCGGGCGCATCGCGAACGAACAGCACGTCAATGGCCTCAAGACGTTCTTTGCCGGCAACACGGAGCACGGCGACTTCTTCAGGTCCTTCGAACTTGCGTCCGACGATCGCGGTTCGATCAGCTGGCTGTTGCCGCAAGCCGAACTCAATCAGATGCGGGGCGATCTTCGCAATATTTGCAACAGTGAGGCCTTCGACCGCATCGAGGGCTTCTGGCGCGCCCGGTTTCCCTAATGCGGACACGGCCGTCGCATTGCAGATAGCGGTGCCGTGCTATAGAGCCGCCGATTGTAGTGACGGAGGGGTTCGTGGCGGATCAAGCAGCAAAGGCGGCGACCGATGGCGAAGGAGCGCCTTCGGCGCTTGCAAGACTCCTCGGTTGGCTCTTCGGTCGACAGACAGCGCCGGTTCGCGAACCGGGACTTGGACCAAAACGCGTTCTCATCCTTCGTCACGCGGAGAAGACCGGCGCGGAGGACGATATTCACCTTTCAAAGCCCGGCTATATGCGGGCTAAAAAACTCGCGAGCTATATCCCGAAGACCTTTGGGACGCCGGACTATATTTTTGCGGCTGCGCGCTCCAAGCGATCCATTCGTTCGATCGAGACCGTTTCACCGTTGGCACTGTCGCTGAACAAATCGGTTCAACATTCGATTGAGGACAAGGACTTCGCCGCTCTCGTGCGCCAACTCTATTCAGATCCGATCTATGCCGGCGCGACCGTTGTCGTTTGCTGGCACCACAACAAGCTGCCTGAAATTGCGCGTATGCTGGGCGCGCCGGACGCAAGCTATCCGGATCCATGGCCGAGCGATCTCTACGACGCCATAATCGACATCTCGTATGGCGCCGACGGCACGGTTACGGCGCGCGACGTCAAACAGCCGTTTTAGGCGTGAACTACAATCGTCCAATCCGACGCGTGGTTGGAGGTGAGATTTGAATGTTCTGTCGCCGCAGTTTTCGATGCTTGCAATTGTCGGCGCGCTTCTTGTCGGCTTCGTCGCTGGCCGCCTGACCGCACCTCAGCGATTTGGAAGAGCCAGTGGCGGGCGAAGACATGACAGCGTGAGCGATGCCCGCAACTTGGCGCAGCGCCTTTCACCCAATGCACGGCAGACGGCACTCAGGGCACTAGAGCGCGACCAACCGATCGAGGCGATCAAAATCATACGTGCAGATTTGAACTGCGGTTTGGCGGAGGCGAAGGCCATCGTCGAAGCCATTGCTCCGCGACGACCCTGAATGACCTCAGCATTTCTTAAGAATTGCCGCCAGCTCGCGGAAGACTTCGGACTTTTGCGGCATCACCTTGACCGATTGGTCGCAACCTTGGCCGGCTACCGCCATCGTCGCTTGGAAAAACTGGCCTGAGAGCTTCACTTCAAAGCCGGTTGGCGTCACGCTCCCGTCCACGGTCCCGGCGATATCATTGATCTTGTCCTGCCAGCGGCCCACGACTTTGCCGCCCTCGACGGTCAATTCGGTCGCGGCGTGGAGCTTGAAACTGGCGTCATCTTCACAACGTAAGTTCTGCTGGATACCGGGGCCGTCCTTGCGTGGAAGGTAAGTGACCACACATTTGAAGTTAGAGGACGGACCGGAAGCCGTGGTCATGGTAGCGTTACCGACCCAGCGCCCGGCCAGGTGGGCCAACGGGTCAGCCGATGGATCGGCCATCTTTGCGCCCGCGGCCAGGCTTGACGTGGCAATCAGAACGGCGATGGCCGAAATGCGAAGCGACTGGCGCATGATAATCTCCCTCAAAGCAGCCGAAACCGGCGCCCTTACTGAACTCGAACCGAATTTTCCTTGCTGCAACAAGTACGCGCCATCCGGCACTCTGCGCGTCTGCCCCCGCTGCGTGCCTAGCAGCCAAGCGAAAATGGGCTCCGATCGCGACGGTTTGTGGGCCGCAATTGGGTAACTCGCGGGCTTGATGTAGATTCGGTCATCACGCAGGTGAATAAATGCGCAGCTTGATCTTGCGAGGGAGCGGCGAGTCTCCCAATCTCATGGTGCCGCATGGAGGCGCGCAAGCAGCGCGCTCGCGGCGGAAAGCAGGAGTTCGGATCATGCGCCAGCTGATCAGGTCGACACTTTCAACAGCCATTTTCGTGTTCGCCGCCACCTGCGCACTCGCAGCCCCGTCCGGTCTCTCGGCCGAGCCTTTCAATGGCCTTAAAGGCAGTTGGTCAGGCGGCGGGAAAGCGTCCTTCGCAGGCGGCCAGACAGAAAGGATCCGGTGCTCAGCCCGCTATTCTGGCGGCGGCTCGAAATTGACGCTCACGCTGAGATGCGCGTCGCAGTCGGCACAGATTTCACTTAGCGGCAATCTTTCGGCCAGCGGCAACCGTGTTTCCGGGAGCTGGACCGAGTCGTCCTACGGCGTTTCCGGGTCGGCAAGCGGTTCGGCGACAAGCAACAGCATGCGGTTGAAGATTTCGGGTGGCGCCTCGGGCTTCCTCAACATTGCGACGGCCGGGAGCCGCCAGACGGTCGCCCTATCGTCCGAAGGCACGCTTACGGGCGTAAATATCAGTCTGCGCCGAAAGTGAACCGGGCGTCTAGGTTGGGTTAGTGCCCGAGATTCAGTGGGACTGTCGCAGCGATGCAACACTGCGGCGGAAGCATAGCTTCGGCTGCCGTAGACCTCACCACGCCATACGGCTAGACAATACGCCTGTATCGCGTCCGCTCTCTTAAGGAGGAAAGTCACGTGTTCCGCGCCCTGCGATTTTTCAGGAACTGCAAGGTCATCGCCGCTTGTGTGGTGGTGGGAGCGGCTGTGATTTCGATCGGTCCGTCGGTCGCAGCGGCCGACAGCCCATTCACGACGCTGGTCGGAACTTGGAGCGGATCTGGCACGGCCAAGTTCGATGGCGGCAAGACCGAGAGCCTGCGGTGCAAAGGCTATTACACAAACACCGGCGGAAGCAGCAATCTTGGCCTGTCGATCCGCTGCGCCAACGCCTCCGCTAAGGTAGAGCTGCGCGCCAACCTGAACTATGCGAACGGTGCTGTTTCGGGGAACTGGGAAGAGCGGACCTATAACCAATCCGGGACCGTGACGGGCAAGGCGTCCGCGAGCAAGATGAACCTCGCGATCACCGGGGGCATCGACGGTTCAATGTCTGTCTCCATCGCGGGTCGACAGCACACGGTCGTGGTATCGACTGGCGGGCCTACCCTCAAAGGAATTAACATTTCAATGTCTCGCTAGAGTAGGCGACGACTTTACGACGGCAGCTCATCACGCGAAGGATCCGATATGGCGCTCAAATCGTTCACGGCTCGTCTCAGCGTCGCCTCGGCCATCCTCGCCATTGCGCTTCCGGCGCTTACGGCAGACGCGGGCTTCC